>CACZSP010000300.1 GCA_902783905.1 uncultured Ruminococcus sp. | reverse complement strand
GGGTAAAAACATAAACCTCATTTGTTCAGCAGTAACAATTGGCCTGGTAACAATCCCTCCGTCGCCTGCGGCGACACCTCCCTTTACACAAGGGAGGTATATTTTTAGCGTTTCGTTCACTTGAGCGGCACTAACTATTCCAGATACGAAAAACGACAGAAATTAATTGATAAAGAAACCAAAAAATCAATCCGCGTCTTAGGCAAACTTGTGTACGCCAATCTGGCAGGGAACTGTCACACGCTTGTCGCATCCCTGCCTTCCCGCGGAGAATTATTTTCACGCATAAAAGAGCTGCTCAGTCACCTGAATCATTGATTCAAGCGATTAAGCAGCCCCTTTCTTTTCCGGGCGACGCGCGGAAAAATTTACAGAACACAGAGAGTTGCGGGTATTTTCAAAGATCCGGCTTCGCCGATGATCAGCCCGTCCTTCAGCCGCAGGACGCTGACTCCGCTTTTTTCGTTGCAGCAGACGAGAAATTCGCCGAACAGACCGAAATCACGCGGACTGTCGCCGCGGCAGGAAGTCTTCTGCAAAAGGTTCAGCCGTTCTCCGTCCGCTTCGAATACGCAGATCGCGTTTTCTTCTCTCAAAGATACGTACAAAAGGCCTCCGCCCTCCGACAGGCGTATCGCCGCGCCGTTCGCTCGCGGAGCCTTACACTCGATCGGGACGGTCAGTTTGTAACTTACCGTTCCGTCGGAATACCCGAAAACGCTGACCGACGGGATCAGTTCGTTGACCGCGTATATCCTGTCTCCTCCGCGGGAGAAGACGATATGACGGATGCCGTTGCCCGGCGGAACCTGCGCCGAGCCGGTCTGCCGAAGTTCGGTGTCATAAATCGCCAGTTCGTCGCAGCCGAGATCGCAGACGGCGAGATACCCGTCCGGCGTTTTACCGACGAAATGCGTGTGCGGAGACGACTGACGCGACGCGTTCGGACCGCAGCCGGTCCGTTCGACCGCCGTTTCTCCGTTTTTCACCAGATTGCCGGACAGATAATTAACTGCGAAAACGTCGTCTCCGGAAAGCGCGAGATGACATGGCACGCGTCCGCCGGTCCCTCTGACAGCGCCGGCGCCGCTCAGTTCTTCGCCGATAAAAAAGTATCCGCCTTCATCGCTTCCCGGAAACGGGCTGCGCAGAAGCACGCACAGTTCCCGACCGCGCCGGGCGGCGTACATCGGGCGGTCGCAGGGATAATAAACGCGTACCGACAGACTTCCGTCCGGTCCGAGATCGCACCCGTATATGCCGCCGCCGTTCCCGGGTGTTTCGCATGAAAGAATATAGATCATTTTTTCAGAGCGCCGACTCGGTGTTTCCGGAGGCCGCCTCTTTTGCGAGGCGGTACTCCTCGCTCCAGTCAAGAGTCCTGTATTTTTCGCCTCTCGGATCGGTCTTTATCCAGGCGGTAAGCATATCGAGCATCTCGGCGGTCCATACGGCTCTGTCGATCTGCGCCGTCGTGAATCTGCCAGTCGAAATCATTTCGAATCCGAAATCGTCCTTCACGTGCGATTTTGCCGCCCCGTCGACGACCTCGGCGACAAGATGAGACGGAATGAACAGAACGCCTCCTCCGCCTCCGAAAACAACGTCTCCCGGGAGAACGGTCGCCTTGCCTATCCGAGTAACGCCGTTGAAATCCTTTATGCAGAACTCGCGGATCGGTGTCGGATCGATGCCGCGGAAATAAACCTGCACGCCCCCGACCTGTTTCATCTGCTCGACGTCGCGAATGCCGCCCCATATAACCGCGCCGCCGGTCTTCGTCCTCGCGGCTATCGCCGTGGTCAGATTTCCTCCGACGAATGTTCCCTTGAAGATCTTGTCGTACATATCGACTACGGCAACGTCGCCATCGGTGAGCGAGTCGATCACCCACTGATTGAACCTGCCTTTTCTTCCCTCTTTTTCCCCGGCGTCCGACATTGTCTCTTCAAGATCCGGGCGAGTGGGAACGAACGAAGCGGTCACCGCCCTCCCTATGAGCTTTCTGCCGTCGTCGTGAAGCGTCCGCAGATCGCCTTCGAACTGGCTGACGTATCCCTTTACAAATATCGGTTTCCAGAGCTCCTCAAGCGTCATTCCGCGCATAAGCTCGAGATATCTGTCGGGGACCCTCGGCCGCCCGTCCGGGAACCTTTCTCCCTTGTAAAGCGGGGTCAGCGCGATTATATCCTCCCGGCTTGAAAATCTGATCATTACAGTCTCATTCCTCCGTCTATCACTATATCGGTACCCGTTATATATGCGCCGGCGTCAGAGCAGAGCATCATGACCGCTCCGACTATATCGCCCGGAAGGCCGAACCTTCCGACGGGAATGTTTTTTTCGACGGCGCGCCTTTTCTCGGGATCATCGTATATGGCGCGGTTTCTCGGCGTCGCTACGGCGCCCGGCGAAACGCTGTTCAGCGTTACCCCGAACGGCGCCGCCTGCTTCGCGATATTGCGGATCAGGCTTTCGACGGCGCATTTCGTAGCCGAATAAACGGTCAGCTCCGGGTGGTTCCTGTAAACGTTGACGCTGCCGATCGCCACTATCCGTCCGAATCCTTTTTCCTTCATCGACGGATAATATTCTCCGATAAGTCTGTACGTGCTGACGAAATTGACCTCCAGCTGCTTCCGGAGTTCGCTGTCGGACACCGAAAGCCAGTCGTTTTTATACTGTACGCTCGCGTTGAGGATCAGGCAGTCGACGGGGCCGGTCTTCGAAAAAAGACTTTCGACCTGCCCGGCGTCCGAAAGATCGCAAACGACCGCAGAAGCTGCGCCGATACGCTCGCGCACGGCTTCCGCCTTTTTTATATCGGCCGAACAGTGGACGGTGACGTCGTCTCCTCTGCGCGCGAACGCTTCTGCGAGAGCGTAACCTATCCCCTGAGTCGAACCGGTCACAAGGACCTTCATCAAAGCTTTCCTCCTTAAGGCAATTCCGCACAGTTCGCGTGCGTAGATTGGCGTGAGCATTTTTTGCCTGTTTTCGCTGAGAAATCGCAGGAAAACCGGGCGTTTTTCAAGACTTCGTCGCGGGAACCGGCACGAAAACGGCCGGCAAGATGCGTGTGGCGAAGTGCACGGCATTTCCCCCACAGGCGCCAAATGTGCCGTCAATGATGCGACGCGAAATCCGCTTCGGATTTCGCCGTCGAATTATACAGCGTTTCCTTAAACTGTCAGTTCATTTCTACTACCGATTCATCCCACATCGCGGGAGGAGTGAAGCCGAGCAGCGTGACGACGGTGGCGGCGACGTTCGAAAGGCCGAACCTTCCGTCGTCCGCTTTGACTTTTATTCTTCCTTCGCCGGTGGCGTCGTAAACAAAGCAGGGGACGGGGTTGAGTGTGTGAGAAGTTTTGGCTTTGAAGGAACCGTCGGGATTGATTTTCGGAAGCCCGGTCTTCTTGTCAGTTTCGGCCATTTCGTCGGCGTTGCCGTGGTCGGCGGTGATGATCGCGACTCCGCCCAGGCGTTCCACCGTTTTTATGATGCGCTCAAGCTGCAGATCGAGAGCTTCCATGGCGCAAATCGTGGCTTCCAGTGAGCCGGTATGTCCTACCATGTCGCCGTTGGGGAAATTGACGCGAAGGAAGCGGTATTTCCCCGATTCAAGCTCGGAGATCAGTCTGTCGGTGATCTCGGCGCATTTCATCCAGGGGCGCTGCTCGAAGGGAACCACGTCGGACGGGATCTCAACGTAGGTCTCAAGCTCCTCCGAGAACTTGCCGGATCTGTTTCCGTTCCAGAAGTAGGTCACGTGACCGTATTTTTGGG
>CACZSP010000299.1 GCA_902783905.1 uncultured Ruminococcus sp. | reverse complement strand
CTCTTTTTGCGCCTGTTATGACGTCGAAATCTTGAAAAACCGCCTGTTTTCCTGCGATTTCTCAGTCAAAACAGGCACAAAAATCTCCCGCCAATACACGCACGCGCATTGTGCGGTATTGCCTTAGATATTATTATTATAAATGATTGTTATGTTGTTGTCAATCGCTTTTGCCGGAAAAAGACTTGACATTATTCTGTCAAACATTTATAATAATAATGAAAACGTATGCGGAGGGGTCGACTTGAGATCATTTATCGCAATTAAGCCGGGAACGGCGAAGGAGTCGTTCCTGACCGAAAACAACAGGAAGCTTCTGTCTTCCTTCGGGCAGGTCACCGATCCCGGAGAATCGCTGACGGACGGTTCTTTTATTCGGATGATCGGCGACGCCGAGGTTTTTTTCACATGCTGGGGCTCGCCCCGTCTCGGAGGGGAGGTCCTCGAAGCCGCCCCTAAGGTGCGGCTTCTTACACATCTGTGCGGGACGGTGGTCCCGTTCGTTTCCGACGAGATGTGGGACCGGGGCATCAGGGTTGTCTCGGGCAACGATTTCTTTGCCGAATCGGTCGCCGAGGGAACCATCGGGTATATCATGTCCGCGCTCCGGGATATCCCCGGATATTCGCGCCGTCTGAAGGAAAACAAAGAGTGGAAGGGATCCGACGCCTACAGCGAAGGCATGCTCGGCAGGACGATAGGCATCGTTAGCTACGGAGCGGTTGCCCGGCATCTGGTGCGTATGCTTCAGCCCTTCCGTATGAAGATTATTGTGTACGACATCGTTCCGCTCCCGGAAGAAGATAAAGAAAAGTACGGTCTTGAACAGGCGACGCTCCCCGAAATCTTTTCGTCCTGCGATATCATCAGCGTGCACACCCCGCTCAATCCGGCGACTCACCGTCTGATCGGCAGGGAGCTTTTCTCGCTTATAAAGCCGGGATCGCTTTTCGTCAACACGTCGAGAGGGAAGGTGATCGATCAGGAGGCGCTGGAGGACGCGCTGGAAGCCGGTCGGTTCCGCGCCGTGCTCGACGTGTACGAAAAGGAACCGCCGCTTCCCGATTGCCGCCTTTACACGCTTCCGAACGTCCTGATGATGCCTCACATGGCGGGACCGACGGTCGATCTGCGGAAGTATATCGCAGAAAGACTGATAACCGAAAGCGCCGGCTTCATCGACGGCGGCGGCCCGCTTCCGCACGAAATCACAAGGGCGAAAGCCGTGCAGATGTCCGCGAAATAAACGGTTTTCATCGCTCATTATTTTCATAAACAAATTAACAGCAAAGGATGATCCGCCAATGAAGAAAAAACCAATCACCAACGGCACCCTCTGGATATTCGCAGTGGGACAGTTCGGCTGGAGTCTTCTCTCCGGCATCATTTCCACGTGGCTCGTTCACCTGTACACCGGAAACGCGTCCGAAGGCGCCACAAACGGGATTTTCGGAAGCTTCATTACCCAGGATCAGATACTTTTGTCACTGACCCTGTTCGGACTGATAACGGCTGTGGGACGTATTTTCGACGCCGTCACCGACCCTCTAATCGCCAGCTGGTCGGATCGCTCGAACTTCAAGGGCGGCAGAAGGATCCCGTTCATGAAGGCGGTGGCGATACCGTTTGCCGCCGTTACGGCGGGCGTATTCTGCATCCCGGTGACTTCGAACGAGAATCTCAACGACGGACTTATCTTCGCACTGCTCATTCTCTTCTATCTGTTTATGACGATCTACTGCACGCCGTACAACGCGCTGATCGCCGAGCTCGGAGATACCCAGGAGCACAGGATAAACGTTTCGACCTATATTTCCTTTACGTATATCGCCGGTTTTTCGATCTCCACCTTCATGCCCAACCTGGCCGGTATGCTTGAGGGCATCGCCGGAAGCAAGGAGGGAGGTATCCGCCTTGCCATCGGAGTCATGTGCGCCGTTGCGGCGGTCGCGATGCTCATCCCCGCATTTTTCATCAAGGAGAGGGAGTATATCGATCCGAAGCCGGTGAAGACCCCCGCGTTCAAATCTCTCCTCGCAACTTTCAAAAACCGTCAGTTTCGCAGATTCGTTTATTCAGACGTCATTTATTTCTTTGCCATCACCCTTTTCCAGACGGGACTTGCCGACTTTGAAACCAACCTGATGGACATTTCCTCCGACAAGACCTTTCTGCTCACGGTGCTTATGACGGTGGTCAGCCTTTCCCTTTACCCCGTCGTCAACAAGCTGGCTCCGAAGGCGGGAAAGAAACTGATGATAATCATCGGGTTCTTCGTGTACGCCGGCGTCTTCCTGATCACCGCCCTGTCTACCGGACTGCTGCTGGGTAACGTTCATATTTTCGGGATAATCGTCGCCGTCGCCGCCGGTATTCCGATGGCGATACTCGGTATTCTGCCGCAGGCATGCGTCGCCGACGTATCCGAACTGAGCACTCTTGAAACCGGCGAGGACCGCAGCGGAATGTTCTTTGCCGCCCGCACCTTTGCCATGAAGCTCGGTCAGGCCCTGTCGATGCTGGTGTACACTTCGATCACGGTAAAACGGCTCGCCGCCGACGGAACCGAAGCCGTATCAAAGGGACAGTACCGCACGGTCGCATTCGTTGCCGCCGGCACATGTCTCGCCGGAGCGCTTCTGTTTATCCTTTACAACGAAAAACTGGTTCTCGGAAAGATCGTTTCGATTCGCCGTGAAAACGCCGCCCGGCAGGCTGACGCCGCCTCTGACAAATGACTGATATTATAAACGAGGCGTCTTATGACGCCGTTATGGACGGGACCGTTGAGCCGTATCTCGAATCGGTAATGACCGAGGGCTCGTTCTCCGGATACGGAGGAGTCGAACTGAAATTCCGCTCATACCGTGCGCAGGATCCCGAAAGGACGGTTGTAATTCTTCACGGTTTTACCGAGGGTATGCCGAAATTCGACGAGCTTATCTGGTATTTCCTCGGGAGCGGATCTAACGTGTTTATTTACGATCAGCGCGGGCACGGAAGATCGTACCGGCCGGTATCCGATCTTACCCTGACTCACGTGGACAGGTTCGGCGATTACGTAGCGGATTTTGAACTGTTCGTCGATACTGTCGTACCGAAGGACCTGCCTCTTTGTCTGTTCGCTCACTCGATGGGAGGAGCCGTAGCGGGGCTGTATCTTGAAAAGCACCCGGACGTTTTTTCAAAGGCGGTTCTCTCGTCTCCCATGATCGCTCCTTCGACCGGAGCATACCCCGCATTCGTCGGACGGCTGATCTGCCGGGTCATGATTCTGTTCGGCGGGGCAAAAAAGCGGATTTTCCTTTCGCCCGAATATCCGGGGGAAGAAAAATTCGAGTCGTCCTGCGCCTCGTCCAGGGCAAGATTCGACCGCTACGAGCGTTTCAAGCGCACCCATCCGGAATACCAGAACTATTCTCCCACCTACCGCTGGACTCTCGAGTCTCTTTCGGTCACGAAAAAGCTCATGAAGCGCGGAGAGCCGGAAAAAATAAGGACAGACGTACTGCTCCTTTCGGCGGAGCTCGACGATATCGTTCTCATACCGGCGCAGAAGGCGTTTGCCTCGAGAATCCCCTCCTGCCGCGTCGAGGATATGCCGGGAACGAAGCACGAGATATACCGCGGGACCGACGAAACGGTGGAAAAACTGGTCGGCGAAACTCTCGGTTTTTTTGAAAAAGCCGGGAAATAACAGGTAATATTCGGAGTTTTATTTCAAAATATGAATAAAAAGATCGAAAAGATCATTATACTTCTCTCGCTGGCGGTTATCATCCTTCTGGTCGTCTTTTTCTTCATGGATATGCTCGTGCCGCTTCTGCGCGCGGAGTTTTCAAACGATATCGACGGGGCAAAGGAACTTCTCCGCTCACGCGGGGTCTTCGGTGCGCTGACGATAACCGTTGTCGAGGCGCTGCAGATGGTCGTTGTGTTCATTTCCGCGGAGTTTATCCAGATTGCCGCCGGGCTGAGCTATCCGTTTCCCGTCGCCGTCCTGCTTTGCGACGCGGGGGTCTGCCTCGGAGCGACGATCATTTTCATCCTCGTGCGCACGTTCAGGCTGTCCAATTCCGCATACGAGAAAAGGAAAAAGAGAATAGACAGGATCTCGGGGGGCGAAAAGGACGACCGGAAAACAGTTCTCCTTCTGTATTTTCTTTTTTTCATGCCGCTGATACCCTTCGGGGCCATTTGCTATTACGGAAGCGGAACGCGGCTTAAATATCCGAAATACATACTGACGGTCGCG
>CACZSP010000298.1 GCA_902783905.1 uncultured Ruminococcus sp. | reverse complement strand
TTCGACCCAGGATTATTCGGATGAAACGGCGGCAAAGATCGACGCCGTCGGACGGCACCGCGGAGCGGGACTCGGCGGCGGACACGACGAAAGAGAGCAGACGCTCAACCAGCTGCTTGTCGAGATGGACGGCTTCGGAGCCCACGAAGGTATAATAGTCATGGCGGCGACGAACCGTCCCGACATACTCGACCCGGCTTTGCTCCGTCCCGGCCGCTTCGACCGCCAGATAACCGTCAACTATCCCGATATAAACGGCCGTGAACAGATTCTCAGGGTTCACGCGAGAAACAAAAAATTCGAGCCGGACGTTGATTTTTCGGTCATTGCCAAAACTACCTCCGGATTCACCGGCGCGGACCTGGCTAATCTTCTGAACGAAGCGGCTCTGCTTGCGGTAAGACGCGGAAAAAGTCTTATCGGTATGCCGGAAATAGAGGACTCCTTCCTCAAAGTGGTTTCCGGGCCGCAGAAGAAATCGCTTAAGCTCGGGGAAAAAGAGAAGAAAAATACCGCTTATCACGAAGCCGGGCACGCGATCACCGCTTATTATCTTCCCACGACGGATCCGGTGCACACCATTTCGATTATTCCCGCCGGACAGACCCTCGGAGTAACCGTTTACGTCCCGGCGGTCGACAAATACAGCGTTTACAAAAAGGAACTTGAGGACAGGATAGCCGTTCTTCTCGGAGGACGGGCCGCCGAAACGCTGATCTTCGGAGATTTTTCGGGTGGCGCCGCAAACGATATCAAGCGGGCGACCGAAACCGCTCACAAGATGGTGACCCAGCTCGGTATGTCCGAACTTCTCGGCCCGATCCGCTACGGATCGAGTCACGGCGACGATATCTTCCTCGGAAGGGATTTCTCTTCGACCCAGGATTATTCGGATGAAACGGCGGCAAAGATCGACGCCGAAGTCAGAAGAATAATAACCGAGGCTCTCGAAAAAACCAATCTCATCCTTACCGAACACAAGGACAAACTCGTTTTCGTCGCCGAATTCCTCGTTTCTCACGAAACCATGGACGCCGACCAGTTCAGGGCTGCAATGGAATCCGATTCTCCGTCGGTTGAGGAACTTGAGCGACTGCTGGAGGAGAAGAAAACGCGCAGCAGCAGGGCGAACAGCGAGGAAAGAACTAAGAACGAAGCTGCTTCCGGCGGTGAAAGCGCCGATTCCGCCGGGGAGAAATCACCCGAAGGATCGGGAGAAGCCGACGTCAGGGCAGAAGACTCGGTCGCCCCGCCGAAAGAAGAAACCGAAGGCGACGGTCGGGGAGACGACGGTAAACCGGAATGAGAAAAATCAGGTTCCGACTGACTCACACGCAGATAATCGCCGCGGGATTTCTGCTGATGATTCTTATCGGAGCCGCGCTGCTTTGCCTTCCCGTTTCATCGCGTGACGGCAGCGCGACTCCCTTCGCGGACGCGCTGTTTACCTCGGTCAGCGCATCCTGCGTCACGGGACTCGTCGTTTTCGACACGGCGACTCATTGGTCCTATTTCGGACAGGCGGTGCTGTTCGTCCTGATTCAGACCGGCGGTCTCGGATTTATGACCTTCATCACCTTCTTTTTCATGGCTCTCGGAAAGCGTGTCGGGCTGAAAGAGCGTCAGCTGATGACCGAAAGCATAAACGCGTCCAATATCGGAAGCGTTATTTCGATCACAAGGACGATCCTTGCCGGAACGCTGATCTGCGAGTTTTCCGGCGCCTGTCTGCTTGCGGTCAGATTCATACCGCGGTTCGGAGTCGGGAAGGGAATATGGTTTTCTCTGTTTCATTCGGTTTCCGCCTTCTGCAACGCAGGATTCGATCTGCTCGGTGAAGGAAACGAGTACGTTTCCTTCTGTGAATATTCGGCCGATCCCCTTGTCAATATTACTCTCGTACTTCTGATCACCGTCGGCGGCCTCGGTTTTCTGGTATGGGACGATCTGGCGAAGCACCGTTTCCGTGTCGGACGGTACCGCCTGCAGACCAAGATCGTACTGACGATGACCGCTGTCCTCACTTTCGGCGGAGGTCTTCTGTTCTTCTTCTTCGAAAGAAACGCGACCGGGGCCGGGCTTCCCGTCGGAGAGCGAATCCTTTCGTCGATATTCGATTCGGTCACTGCCCGCACCGCGGGATTCAACACGACCGACACGGCGGCGCTCTCGGAACCTTCGGTGATACTTACCTACCTAATGATGTTTATCGGCGGCAGCCCGGGGTCAACGGCCGGAGGAGTCAAAACCGTTACGGTCGCCGTGCTGATCGCTTACGTTGTCAGCGGCGCGCGAAAGAGCCAGTCCGCATCGTTGTTCGGCAGAAAGATCGGAAAGGAAACCCTCAAGCAGTCGGTATTCGTCGTCGGAGGGAACCTTACAGCCGCTCTTGCTGCGTCAATGATAATAGGAAGCATTCAGCGGTTTTCCGTTCGGGATCTGCTGTTCGAATGCTTCTCCGCCGTCGGAACCGTCGGTATGTCGACGGGTATCACGAGGGATCTGCTTCCGCTGTCAAGAATCTTGATCTGCCTGCTTATGTATATAGGAAGAGTGGGGAGCGTTTCCTTCGCTCTCGCCGTTATGGAAAAGAGGGCAAAACCGCAGGTGTCATATCCGTCC
>CACZSP010000297.1 GCA_902783905.1 uncultured Ruminococcus sp. | reverse complement strand
GAGATCGACACGGTTGGATTCGGTCTGAAGATCAAGGCCTGAGCAGACCTTTTCCATCCACTTGCTTCCCGATCTTCCCGCCGAAATGACTCAGATCTTCGCTGAAAAATCGCCTTTTTTCGTGCTGACCGAATATCCTCCGTCGACCGCCGATACCGAAACGACCGGGGTGCGGAAGAAAAACTCCACCCGGTCTTTAAGTTCTTCGTAAAGGTTTCTGAGCACGACGTAATTTTTGTCGGTGCCGAGATGACGGACGGAGGCGTCGAGAAGGTGCAGACCGTTCTGAAGGCAAAGCGTCTTTATACGTGAGTTGGCCGTCGAATAAAGCTTCGTTCCCTCTCCGCCGTGCGTGACGTTGATGCCGTCGACGTACCGCATAAGTTCTATCGCGGTTTTCTTCCCGATATGCTCGTGCAGCGTTCCGCCGAACTCTGTCGTGATATTGTATTTGCCGTCGGAAAAAGCTCCGGCTCCGCCGAAGCCGTTCATAATTGCGCAGGTCGCGCAGCCGACGCAGGATTTTATCTTTTCCCCGTCGATAGGGCATTTTCTCTCTTCAAGACGCCCTCCCGTTTCAAAAACGGCGATCTTTATCTTTTCGTTGAGCCGCGCAAGCTCCCAGGCGGTGAATATGCCTCCCGGGCCCGACCCTATAATTATAACGTCGAAATCCATATCTTTTTCCCGTATTTCTTTTGTCATATTGACATATTATTGACATATTATTATATCACATCGGAGCGCCGCGCGCAATATTTTTCGGTTGACCGGAAGATAAAAAAGATGTATAATATATTTGAAGAATCAGGGAAGCGCCGGTCCGCGTACGCGATCCGACCGGAGTTTCCAAAGAAAGAGAACCTGCACGAATGAAAAAAAGAATTGTTAAAAGAGTCGTATGCGCGCTGACAGCGGCGCTTATGCTGGCGGGGATCTTTGCCTTCCCGGGAGCATCGGGCGCGGACAGCGCCGTCGCTTCCTTCTCTTCCCCGGCGATACGCGCCGAAGCCGGAAAGACGGTCGATCTCGGCGGCTGCTCCGTCCAGTTCGAATACGGCGGAAAGATATACGGCGGCGGTTCGGTCGAATGGAAGGACGGCGACCGGGTCGTGACCTCCTTCACGCCCGAAAAAAAGGGAGTGTATCCTCTTACCGCCTCCTCCGGCAGTCTGTCTTCAACCGTGTACGTCGTTGCAAAGGACGCGCAGGACGCCGATTACGTGCTGTATGAAAACGATTTTTCATCCGATCCGGCTGCCGATCTGCGCACCGTACAGCAGACCGCGGGAACCACTGTTTCGCACGATGCGGCGGCGGGCACCCTCGTCCTCGACGGAACGACTGCGAACGACGGTTATATCCGTGTTCTTTTCCCGTCCTTCCTCGATTCCTTCGGCGACGCAATCATTGAGGCGTCGCTGAAGCTTGCGTCATACAAATCGGCGACGTCAAGATGGGGATCGGTCATGTTCCGCGTGCAGGGCGAAAACTACCCGTATATGCAGGCGGCTCTGCGTTACAATTCCGCCGCGACAAACGGCTGCGAAATAGCCGAGCGGACTCAAAGCAACGCCTGGAACGTTATGACGGCCGCCTCCGGCTCGGCGTCCAACGTCGAATTCAACAATATTACGGTTAAATTTGCGGGGACCCGCGCCGACTATATCCTCAACGGGAAGACGGTCATTACACAGGAAAATCTGCCTTACACGCAGGGGGCGATCGGCCTTCAGGTCAGAGGAACTAAAATGGTCGTCGACTCGATCAAGGTAACGCTGAATCCCGATTCTACGGCAGAGGCGGGACGGATTGCCGGCGGATACGCCGATATTCCCTACTCGAGAACGAGCGTCAGTCTGGCGCCTTTCATCGTGACGTACGACGCCGGGGGAACGCATCACCCCGAAGTCTCGATGTTCAACGCGACGGAATCCGACGGGAAGATCGTCGTTGAAAACGGCGGATCGGCTCGAATGACTCTCGAAGAGGCGTTCGACGCCCTCGGCGGGCAGTCGATACCGCTTTTCAGGACGGCTTCGGTGCAGGTCGCCCGGAAGATCGCGTCTTTCCTGAAGGAAAACGACCTGCGGGACGCATATATCCTTTCTGACGACACCGACGTCATACTCGCGGCGAAATCGGACTTCCCGCACGTAAACGGAGTGATCGATTATTCATCCTTCTCGGGAGAGGATCCCGAACTTCTCCGTGAAGCCGCCGTAAAGGCGGGCGCCCGATCGGTCATTCTGCCGGATCACATGAT
>CACZSP010000296.1 GCA_902783905.1 uncultured Ruminococcus sp. | reverse complement strand
GTTACCGAGCCTGTTACCGAGCCCGAAACAGAACCCGTGACCGAGCCCGTTACGGAACCGCTTACGGAGCCCGAAACCGAGCCGGTGACAGAACCGGTCGTCACCGAGCACGTCCATCAGTTCGGCAATCCGACGGTATCGATCACGCCGAGATGCGAGACGACCGGCCTGAAGACTCTCACCTGCTCCTGCGGAGCCACGACGGTTGAGATTATTCCGGCAACGGGACACACTCCTTCGAACGTTGCCGCCGTCCCGGCCACCTGCACCGAAAAGGGAAAGGCGGCAGGTACCCGCTGCAGCGTCTGCGGAAAGACCCTCTCGGGCTGCACCGACACCGCCGCCCTGGGGCACAGCTTCTCCGGCGGAAAGTGCACGCGCTGCGGAGCCGATGATCCCGAAGCCGCAACTCTTCTCTTCCGCGAGGATTTTGAAAAATACAAAGCCAGCACCGACAGCGCGTCGGTAATTTCCGCGCTCGGATGGACGCTCCAGTCCACCGCCGACGGCGCGTACAAGGGAAACACCTCGAAATATTCCATCGTTTCCGACTCTTCGGGAAAACGTCTGTATATCTCAAACAACACCGATAATGGCGCCGACTCGTACGTAATGGTCATCCCCTCCTCTCTCATGGGCAAATACCACGAGAGCAACTACAGTTACCAGTACGATATCACCTACGCCGACGCCGCGGCTGCCGACCGTTACATCGCTCTCGTCAGCGACTACAGCGGTCCCGTTTACAACTCCTTCCACTTCAGAAACCGCGGGACGGCAAACAACCAGGTCCACGCCGACGGTTCGTGGTACACCTACGACGCTTCGGGCGTCAACTACGCCGCCAATACAAACGCAAATTCGATAGTAACGAAACTCCTCGGAAAGACGTATAACGCCGACACCCAGGTCTTCAAAGGTATCAGCGTGACCATTAGATACGTCGTCGACTGGCAGAACGGCAACAAGGTCTATATGCGGGTCAACACCGCGGGATACCCCGGGACCGGCAAATGGACGCTCGTTTCGGAATACTCGAAATCCGGAAACGCGGGAGCTTATCTTGACCCGTCGAAATTCGGAGGCGCGATAGTCCTCAAGACGGGAGGCAAGCAGAACGGTTACGTCGACAACATAATCGTCTGGACCGGAACCGCCGAAACTCCTCCTTCCAAATCTCCGATCTTTACGTCGACCTCGTCGGGATGCTCGGGACACACCTTCCGCGGTGCCGGCACCTGCGCCGACCCCAACCGCTGCATTTACTGCGGAGAACTGTCGGAGAACAACCGGGGACACCTTTTCGTCTCTCTCGGCATCCCGGGACTCGACGACGAAAAATGCTCGGAATGCGGCTTCCTGAAGAGCAACGAGGGGACCCGCTGGAAGATAGGCGTAATTCCTTCCTTCGACTACGGCACGCTTATGGACCGCCTGTACCTGGCCTCTCAGGCGCCCTTCGACAAGTCTCTGCCGCTGTCGGACGAATCTCTCGTTGAGATCGCCTCGTCGACCACTTCGGCGAATTTCAACTCCTATCTTGACAAACTCCGGCTGTACGGATATACCGAAGACTACTCTCTCACCCGCGACGGAAACGAGTTCGCGCTCTTCACCGACGGCGAGCATAACGTCTACACCTACTTCACAAAGAACACGAAGGAAGTCAGGATCATTCTCGACCGCACGGGAGAACTGATCAGCACTTTCGGATACACCTACGAAAAACAGCCCGGCGAACGCACTGTCGTCTATCAGTACGGCATACCGATGAGCCCGGACGGTGTCAACAACACCGAAAACAAGATCAACTGCGGAATGATGTACGTCATCAAGCTCGCCGACAACAAGCTGATCGTCATCGACGGCGGAGGATACCAGCAGTTCGACACGAACGAGATCGACGGACTTATGGCGTTCATGCGCGAGATCACCGGGAAGACGTCGGGAAAGATCGACGTCGCCGCCTGGTACATCACACACTGCCATTCGGATCACGGCGCCGGATTCTGCCTTTTCCTCAAGAAATACGGCTCGTCCATAAATCTCGAAAGACTGATCTGGAACTTCCCAAGCGTTTACACCGAGGACGGAATTCTTTCCGGTCACAAAGGGAATTACCAGAAGATCATCGGTTATATCCAGAATTACGTAAATCCGAACGTCAGGTATCTGAAGATACACAACGGAGAAACGGTGACCCTCTGCGATCTGACGATAAACTGCATCTACACACACGAGG
>CACZSP010000295.1 GCA_902783905.1 uncultured Ruminococcus sp. | reverse complement strand
TGAAAAGAACGGCGCGTTCGAGCTCTCGGGCCCCGTTTGCACCACCTCCCCGACAGGAAAGCAGAAAACCTTCAGATATAACGCGTCTGTCAAAGTTGACGATGAGGGAACCTGCTCGCTGTCCGGTATTTCGGTAAGCGAAATCTGAACCGGCTGCATTATATTCCACGCGGCAAAAGGGCTGTCCGGAAATCCTGATCACTGATTCGGGATTCCGGGCAGCCCTTTTTTGTTCACTCATTCCGTTCCGGATTCGTTACGCGTTTATACGCTCTGTCCGCAAGTATCTGCGGAAGCGAAAAAGTCGTCTCTGATTTCGACGCGTGGGCTCGAAGCTCCCTTTTCGCGTAATCGCGCAGATTTTGCGGGACGTTTACGTCTTCCGCGATCTCGCACAATACCGGTCCGGAGGAGGGGTAGATCTGACCGAGATATCCCACGTCCAGTTCGGTCGTCGATCCGGAAAGCCAGCAGTCGTAGTTGTGCCGTGCGATGAAAGCGTCGGTGTCGGGAACCGCTATAAGCCCGAAGCAAACGACAAAAAGCAGAAGCGCGACCGGCGCAAAAGGCAGTTTTTCCGCAAACTGTTTTATTATCGCCGCAATGAAAAACAGTATGAGCAGGCCCATGAACCACAGAGTGTAAAGCCGCAGCCTGGTCAGCCCGTAAGCCGATACGTACATCATCATCTGGGATATCGCCGTCGCGGATATGATTACCGTAACGAGAGAAAGAACGACGGTCGGGATCTTTACGGCGGGCGAGATTTTTCCGCCGCCGGTCTTTTGCGTGAAAACGCGGAGAGCAATCAGAACAATCGCGTTGATTGCCGCAACTGCACAGAGCCTGAAAAAGCCGTCCCGGGCAAATTCCGAGAAGGAATACGCCGCCGGAGGGGCGCCGTTGAATATCGCCGCGTAATAGTCCTTCTGGGCGGCTATAAAGACGACGTACAGGAAAAGCAGCGGAACGACGAAGATCACTCCGACGAGCCCGGGGGCGAACTTCAGTCTGTTTTCAATCTTTTCACAGTTTTCGGCGGTATACGCGTCGGCCGCCGGATGCGCGGAAGTGTATGCCGCGGAAAAGATGAACAAACCGATCGGAACTCCGAAAGCCACAGACAGCAAATGCGAAAACAAACGGTCGAATACCGTTTTTTTGATATTGTCGAGTATTCCGGTAAAGCCCGCGTCGAACGAAAGCAGCCGCAGCACGATTAAAGTCGGAATAATCGCCGCTCCCGTCCCTGCAAGGATGAAAATGAAGGATTTTCCGATCTTCTTCCCTCCTTTATCCGAACTCACGGCGCCGACCGCGGCCCCGATGTTTCTGAAAGGCGAAACTACGTGCGCCTTGACAGTTTCAAACACGTAAAGACTTCCCGCACGGATCTCGAGCGCGCTTTGCGAACCCGTCTGGCAGTACATCAGGAAGGAAAAACAGATATAAGCGAAAGTGAAGAACAGAAGGACGGGACTGGACGAAAAAAACATTGCCGTCGACAGGATCAGAGCGGAAACCGGATAGAACAGGCTTCTCGCTCTTCTCTTCTGTCCGTGGAAAAATACGAAGGCAAAGGCATACAGACAGACCGAAAAAATCATCCCGACGGCGGGCTTTTTCCAGACCCAGAACGTCCTGCAGAACAAATATCCGAGAAAAGCCGAAGCCCAGGAGAGAGCAAACTCCCTGCGTGAATACGTGCGGCCTTTTCTGTCTGTTCGGGCTTTCGCGGGTTCAGGCGTAAATCCCCCGGGGGTTGCGGCGGTATCAATGCTTTCGTTCATTTAATTCGTCCTTTCTGTATTCAATGATATCGCAAACGTCGCAGTCAAGCGCTCGGCATATCGAATCGAGAGTGGAAAAGCGCACGGCTTTAGCCTTGTTGTTTTTCAGAATCGATAGATTGGCAAGCGTGATCCCGACCCTGTCCGAAAGTTCTCCGAGGGAAATCTTCCGCTTCGCCATCATCACGTCAAGATTGATAACGATCATCACACGTCCCCTTTACACGGTAAGATCGTTTTCTTCCTTGATGAAAACCGCCGCCTCTATCACGTTTTTTACGACCCGCACAGCCAGGCCGACGAACAGCACGGCAACGCCGACCGGAGCGGCAAGCGTAAAGAAAAAGGTCAGAGCGATCAGTATCACGCCCATAAATATCAGGCACCAGGAAATGTATCTGATAAGCTCGACGGCCGCAGCGGTAAACACCTTTTCCTTAAGCACGAGAATCAGAAGAGCAAACAGCATGCCGAGTCCGAGCACCATAAGCGCAAGTTCGCAGTAAGCGGAAATATGTATCAGAACCCGCTGATAATGCGCAAGCGAATACCGCTCGCCCGTGTAGTCGGGAATTCCGATAAGATACTCGGTAAACGACGGAAGAAAGAACGCGAATACGACCGCGGATACGAACATAAGAACCGTCAGAACAAGCGAAATATAAACCGACAGTTTCCTGTTTATCCTGAGCATAAAAGCACCTCCGGAAACGTTTTGACAAAAGTAT
>CACZSP010000294.1 GCA_902783905.1 uncultured Ruminococcus sp. | reverse complement strand
CTCTGACGGCGAGCGCCATGCCGATGATCGCGACGACGGCGGCGAAGACGAACCATACGACTCCGTCAGCCGTTACCGGAGTAGGTACGGGCTCGGGCGCTTCGGTGATGAACTTGTATGACGCGGGAACCGTTCCGTTGACCTCGTAAACAGTCACGCCCGGGATCTCCTTGCAGGAGTTGTTCTCGGCTGCGCAACCGTCGGCGTTCTTGTTGAAGAAGAGGGAGAGGCACTCGTTGACCGCGCCGTTTGCGGCGTTGTTGACTATCTCACCCGTGTTGGCGCATCCCGAAACGGTGCAGTTCTTCGAGTTGAAATAGGCGATGATACCGGCGGCGATGGCAAGTTTTTCGGAACCTGCGGGAATCTTGTCGTTGCTGACGGTGACCTTGCCCTCGTTGACGCAGTCGAAAATCCCGTTTCCGGTGTTTCCGCCCCACATATAGGAGACGATGCCGGCGCCTTCTGCATCGGCTTCGGCTATGCCGCTGACGGTCACGTTACCGGTGTTCCGGCAGTGTTCCACTCTGTAGGAGTGTCCGGCATATGCCTCGAGTCTTCCGACGGTGGCAGCAATACCGGCGGCTCTGGTCACGCCGGTGATATTACCGGTGTTGAGGCAGTCCTTGATAAGTACGCCGCTGGCGCGGACGTAATCGGCTGTATTCGAGGCAGTCTGACCCAGAATACCTCCGGCGCATCCGGCGGCGGTGGTCACGCTGCCGTGATTTTCGCATCCGACGATGTTAACGATACCGATGACGTATCCGATAATACCGCCGATCTGGTCTTTCGTACCGTTAATGTTGCCGTTGTTGACGCAGCCCGTGATGTTGATTACGTAGCCGTCGTCCTTGACTTTGTCCTTGCCGAATCTGCCGATGATTCCGCCGCCGTAGGTCTTGCTGGCGATGATCTCACCGTTGTTGGTGCATCCTTCGATGTCGACCGTTTTGCCCTGGCAGTAACCGATCATACTTCCGGTCTGGCTTCCGCCGTCGATCTTTCCGTTGTTGACACAGTTTTTAACCAGAACGTTGGTGTCGCCCGTGCCGTAGGCGAGGATGGCAGCCGTGGTGGATGGTCCGGTGACGGCGGCGTTGTTGACGATGTTCTCGAAGACGACTTTTTCGTCGGTCTTCGACGTCTGCATGGCGACGGCCGCGGCGTAGCCGTCGGCAACCGTCACAGTGCCGTCGACCGTAAGGTTCCTGATCGTTCCCTTGACTTCATTGAAGATCGGGACGGTAGTGGTGATCTTGTGTCCGTTTCCGTCGAATACGCCGGTGAAGGGCGTTTCGTAGGTGGCGGACAGGGTGATGTCGGCGTCAAGAAAGTACTTTCCGTCGGCGGTCATCGCCGCGAATTCCTCCGCGGTGGTGATCTTGGTTCCTTCTGCGGCGCCCGCAGAGACGAGACAAAGGGACAGCATCATGACGATGCAGAGGACGAGAGAAAGCGTTCTGCGCATAGTTGCACTCCTTATGATATGTATTTAAAATGATCTTAAACAGCAGGCTGTCGATCTCCGTCTGCGGAGGTCAGGGCAGTTCCAATATGGAGTTGACGGTTCTTTCGATCTCCTTCGGGACGGATCTCTTCATTCCGTCGAGGATCCTCGTGATGGATCCGCCGCCCGAAATGGTCGATTCGACCGAGGATTTGAATCCCGACCACCCGAAGATCTCGGCAAGATCCGACGAAACGCTGGAGCAGATAATATCTATCATCTCGGAGGATTCCTTGTCGTCGGAATATCTTCCCTTCAGGCAGATCTCGTAATAGGCGGGCGTCACCGTGTTGACCGATTCGACTGCCATCGCCTCGAGGATGAAGGAAGCGCGGTCAAGGTCGTCTCCCTTGGCGTTCGTCGGTATGCCGACGACCGTCGTGCAGTAGCCGGTGCAGTACTGATGATAATCCTTCTGATCCGAATTGTATTTCGGCATCGGAAGCAGGCCGAAGTTTATATCGTAGTTCTGACGCATCGTCTTGGCGTGCTGAAGGACTTCCGCCATAAAGAGCGACCGGCCGGACGAGAATATGTTCATTATATCGGCGTCGGCTCCGAGATATACGCTGTTGTGACCCGAGATCTTATCGGTCAGGAATTCGGCGACGTCTACGAGTCTGCTCGTGTCTCCGTTCATGATCGGAACGGGGAGATCGTCGTCGTCCTTGCTGACCAGCATCTCGCCCGATCCCATCGTCATCATAAATCCGAAGGTCTTCTGGGCGACGACGCCGAATACGTCGTCTTCGATGGACACGCCGTTGCCGGTGGCGTCGGAGGCGGCGGCTTCGACCATTTCGAAGAATTTCTCGTAAACCCATCCGTTCTCGTCAACCAGTTTGTAGGGCGAATCGAGTTTTTTATCGGTGACGATGGACTTGTTGAAATACATCATACGGATCGCCATATTGTCGATCGTGGTGATGTCGCCGGTGGCGTAGTACAGCCTGTTTGCTATCGACCACGATTTCCTCGTCGGCTGGTTCCACCACTGTCCGTCGAGATTGAGGTTCTCCACCCTATTCAGATCGTGAAGAATTCCGGTGACCGAAGCCGACGCGGCGTCGGCAAGTCCGAGATAAACCAGGTTGAACCCGTCGTCCTCCGCCTTGACCGCGGCGCTGAGCTCGGCGTTGAAGCTCTTTTTGCCGCTTTCGATCTCGGAAAGATCCACCTTGTAGGTTTCGCTTACCGTGCTGTTGCGGCGGAATATGGCGGAACCGAGAATATCGCCGTCGTTGTTTTCGTAAAACAGGTCGGTGCTCCAGACTCCGTTGTACGATGACGAATAAAAGACCACCTTTTCGTTTTTGAAGTCTTTGGGGCCGAGGATATTCAGCGCGTTGATCTCGGTGGAGGCGGCTTCGGTGACCGCTTCGCTCCCGTTTTCCGTGGCGTTCGCCTCGGGTCCGTTTGTCGTGACCTGAGTTTCGCTGCCTGAAGAGGCGCAGGACGCCGCGGAGAGAAGCATTATAAACGCGAAAACCGCGGCAAGTATTTTCAGAGTCCTTTTCATTCTGACTTTCCTTTCTTTAGCGGAGAGCCGCTGACGGAATTATTATAGCATTTCCGGAGAAAAAAGTCAATATTGCGGTCCGCATCGGAATATTAAGGTTTGACTTTGTTTAAGTAATGGATTATAATATTATATGAATTAACGACGGACCGGCAGTTTCATCGGAGAGCCGGTCGGAAAGGCAGCGTGCTATGACAAGAAAAATCGGTATCAACGTGAACTGCTACGGACCTCTTCCGTTCGACGAGCAGATATCGCTGATGAAAAAAGAGGGATTCGAGGCGTGCTTCACCGGATCCGCAAACCCGGAACTCGACAACCTTATGAAGGCTCTCGAAGGCAGCGGCGTCGTATGCGACAACTATCACGCGCCGTTTGACGGAATCAACGATATATGGAAGCCGGGAGAAGCCGGCGACGTGATGCTCGCCCGCCTGATCGATTCGGTCGGCAAATGCGTAAAATACGACGTTCCGGCGCTCGTCGTCCATCTTTCCTCGGGCAGCAAGGCGCCACACGTAAACGACTGGGGTGCCGACCGTTTCGCCGCGCTTATGGCCGAGGCGGACAGGGTCGGAGTTGCGGTCTGCTACGAAAACCAGCGGAAGCTTTCGAATCTCGCCTTTGCTTTCGAGCAGTTCAAAACGGCAAGATTCTGCTGGGACTGCGGTCACGAGTTCTGCTTCACGCCCGGACGCCACTATATGCCGATCTTCGGAGACAAGCTTTCCGCCCTGCACATCCACGACAATCCCACGGAATACAACGGCGACAAGCACATGATCCCCTACGACGCAAAGATCGATTTTTCATACGTCGCCGAACAGATCGCTCTCTCGGGCTACGAGGGAACGCTGATGCTCGAACTGCTCCGCCGCAACTCGATGTTTTTCTACGAAAACTACACGCCCGAGCAGTACTTCTCCCGCGCCGGAGCCGCCGCTCGCAGACTGCGCGAAGAGGTCGAAGCGGCCGCCGCGCGCCTCGGCACGAACTGACCGGGGAATCACGCCCTTCCGGAATCAAAAATAATATTTCCGTTCTCAAGGAGAAAACGATATGAAAAAATTCACCGCAAGGACAGCCGCGATAATTCTCGCGCTGATTCTTACCGCATCCGCGCTCGCATCCTGCGCGAACAACAATTCCAATCAGACGGAGCAGTCGACTCCGTCCGTCGTCTCCGACGGCACGTCGGCGGTTACCGAAGCCGTCACCGAAAACCCCTACGACGAAAAGGGATACATGAAAGACTCCCTCCCTGCCGACCTTAAATACGGCAACGAGACGTTTACCCTTCTGTACTGGTCCGACCGCGAGCACGAGGAGTTCGTATCCGAAGGACAGAACGGGGACGCCGTCAACGACGCGATCTACACCCGCAACGTCAACGTTGAAGAGCGCCTCGGGATCAAGTTCAACTATGAGAAGACCGCCGGAAACGCCACCAGCGCGAATATCCAGAACTTCACGACGGTCCTGGAAACCGGCATCAAGAGCGGAGAAAGACCATACGATATGGTCGCCGCGCACAGCTTCACCATCGGCAACTGCGCCGTCAAGGGGCTGCTGTCCGACCTTCGCGAGGCCGAATACATCGATTTTTCAAAGCCCTGGTGGCCTCAGTCGCTGATCAACGACGCGACGATCAACGGCCGGCTTTATTTCGCCTCCGGCGACATTTCCGCCAACACCATTTATATGATGTACGTGACCTTCTTCAACAAGGATATTCTTGACGACAGAAAACTCGAAAATCCCTACGACCTGGTCGAAAAGAACGAGTGGACCATCGACAAGATGTTTGAAATGTGCGAAGGTCTTTACTCCGACGACAACGACTCGAAGACTCCCGATCTCGGCGACTTTTACGGGCAGTACGCCTACACGCTTCACCTCGATATGTTCGCCACCGGTTCCGG
>CACZSP010000293.1 GCA_902783905.1 uncultured Ruminococcus sp. | reverse complement strand
GATTTCGCGCTGATCGCGCAGAAACAGCAGTAAACGCCAGCCGGAAAAAGAGGCCGTGAATAAGTCCCGGGAAACGTCCGTGACGAAATGATCGCGGACGTTTCCCGGGACGGTACGAATAAAAAAGGGGCTGTTTAGAAACCTCGAATGAAATCGGGGGATGAGGCAGCTCTTTTTTTGGTTCAGCAGTAATCGATCTGCCTGGTAACAATCCCTCCGTCGCCTACGGCGACACCTCCCTGCCAAATTGGCGGCCAATTTGGCGTACACAAGGGAGGCAAGAATAGTGCGTATCGTTCGTTCGAGAGGAACTAACTGTTCTGGATACGAAATGATACGTTATATCGGCTGGATAATTGAGACGACAGAGGCATCATGAGAATCGCTCATGTCCTTGGCCCCCTTGTGTAAAGGGGGCTGTCACGCGCTCGTCGCGTGACTGAGGGATTGTCGTGTCTGTTTGATAACCGCTATAGTTCAGCAGTAATCGCTTTGCCTGGTAACAATCCCTCCGTCGCCTTCAGCGACACCTCCCTGCCAAATTGGCGGCCAAATTGGCGTACACAAGGGAGGCAAGGTTGCAGCGGTTTGATTGTTTTGTATTTTCGCACACAGCTCACGCGCTTGAGGAGTCCCGGAACGTTCAGTTTCTCCCCGCTCAACCTGAAGAAAGATAAAAAACACTGCTTACGCATCAAAAACAATCATTTCAGGCCGCTTATTCCTGGAATAATTCGATGTTTTTGTCGCGTTTTTCAACTGTTAGAACATAAAAAGGCTGCTTAGTCACCTAAAGCATTGATTCAGGTTTCTAAGCAGCCACTTTTATGTTGCGAACGGTCGTTAAATACGCTGTACTTACTTCAGTGATTCAAGGTATGAGCAGACGTCGGAAACCTTTTCGAAGGTCGCCAGTTTTTCTTCCGGGATGGTGATCCCGTACTCGTCTTCAACGGTGAGAAGGAGCTGGAGGATGTCGAGAGAATCGGCACCGAGGTCCTTTTTTATCTGGGAATCGGGAGTGATCCTTTCTTCGGGTATGCGCAGCTGTTTCGCGAGCATGGCTCTGATTTTTTCAAACATCGTGATTTATCCTTTCAGTATTATTTACTCAGTTGCCTTCGTTCAAACGGGCAAGCGAAAGACCGATCTCGCGGTTGAGGTCTCCGGTTTCGGTCATATAGACCTGCTCGATGCATTTTTCGACGGCGGTGGCGTTGCTGCTGCCGTGGCCTTTTACCACAGTTTTCGACGAGCCGAGAAGGACGCTTCCGCCGTAGTTCTGGTAGTTCATGAACTGTTTTTCGCGTTTGAACATTCCCGACATGAACATGGCTCCGATCTTGTTGACGAAGCTTGACATGATGTCGGTTTTCAGTTTTTTCAGCATTCCGAGGCAGGCGCCTTCGGTGGATTTTATCAGGACGTTGCCCGAAAAACCGTCGCAGACGACCAGGTCGAAATTACCGCCGAGAAGTTCTCTCGCCTCCATATTGCCGGCAAAGTTTATTTCCGGGCAGGATTCGAGAAGCGGATAGGCGTCACGGCGCAGTCCGTCGCCCTTTTCCGCCTCGACGCCGATATTGAGAAGTCCGACGCGCGGATTTTCGATCCCCCAGACCTTTTTCATATACAGGCTGCCCATGACGGCGAACTGGAGAAGATAATCCGGGGTTATGTCCACGTTTGCTCCGCTGTCGCAGATTCCGATCACGCCGCCTGCAAGGGTCGGTACGACCGGGCAGAAGGCGGGACGGATGACGCCCGGGATCCTTCCGATCCGGAGGGTCGACGCCGCGACCAGCGCGCCCGTCGATCCGGTGGAAACCATTCCGGCGTATTCTCCGGTTTCGTCGGTCCGGAGAAGGGTGATCGCCTTCATCATCGAGCTTTCTTTTTTCAGGCGGATGGCGTCGGTGGGCTTTTCGTCGCACCCGATAACGTCCGGTGCGTGAACGATCTCCACGCGCGAGCCGTCGAATTTCTTTTCCGCCAGGCGGGATTCGAGCAGGTCACGGTCTCCCGTGAGCACGAGACTGAGATCTTCTTTTTTTTCGAGGGCGGCGAGAGCGCCGTCAATATTGGCGTCGGGCGAACGGTCGCCTCCGGCGCAGTCGACGATAATCTTAATCATTCGTTGTCGTTCTCCGTCCCGCCCGCCGGCGTCAGCCGTTTGACGTAAGCGCGGCGTTTTTTGTGTTCGGTCGCGTCGAAACGCTTCCACATATTGCGGATAGCGTAGTTGTCTTCGAGATTCAGGTTGGTTTCCGCGTACTCGACGCCGTCCTCCTTCAGCATCCTCATAAGGCCCGCCATCAGCATAATGGAGATTCCTCGGTTCGAGTATTCGGGATCGACGCCGACGAGCGCCAGATCGATTACGCGGGGCTTTCTGCGGGCGCGGAGGAGTTTAACAAGGGCGGCGGGAGTCAGCCGTCCGCCGGATTTCCGTACCGCCTCCCCGATCGCCGGAAGGCAGAGGCCGAAGCAGACCATTCTTCCTTCTTCGTTGAGGATCACGCGGACGAACCGCAGATCGAGCAGAAGCCGGAAGTTGTCTATCGTTATTTTTTTCATTCCGTCGGTAAACGGGACCGTCCCGTAAATATCCCCGTAGGAGAGATCGATCAGACGGAAGAAGTCGTCGGCGTATCTGTCGATAAAATCGTTTATGTTTTTTGCCTCTCCGAAATGAAGTCCGAAGCGTTTCGCGGCCAGTGCCGCCGATTTTTCGGCGAGAGCGATATCCTCTTCCGACGGCGCGCGAAGCTGAGACTCGAACCAGTCGACTTCCTTTTCGTATCCGCACTTTTCGATAAGGTCTGCGTAATACGGCGCGTTGTACTGCTCTTCAAAGGTTGACTGCCGATCGAAACCTTCTATCAGAAGCCCTTCTCTTTCGAGATCCGAAAAACCGAGTGGGCCGCACACAGTATCCATTCCAATCGATCGCGCCCAGTCTTCGACGGCGTTGAAAAGCGCCCGGGCGACCTCCTCGTCGTCCACCGTATCGAAACGGGTGAATCTGACGCGGCGTTCGCCGTTCTTTTCGTTTGCCGCCTTCTGAAGGATCCCCGAGATCCTTCCTACCGTCTTCCCGTCGCATCTGGCGAGGAAATAAACGGCGTCGCAGCAGTCGTTGTAAACGTAATCCCGGCGGAAGATTTTCCTTTCATCGGAGTAGAGAGGCGGAACGAAACAGGGATTGTCTTTGTAGAGCTTCAGAGGGAATTCGATGAATTCGCGGCGGTCCTTTGACGTTTTGACAGCGGTGACGGAAAGCATTTCGGGATTTTATCTGTGGATCGCGCGGAAGCATACGCCGACCGCCGCGGGTCCGCAGTGACTGCCGGCGGTGGGGTTGACCTTGACGACTTCAACGTCCAGGTCGGATCCGAATTCGTCGCGGAGCATCCCGACGAGCTGAGCGACTATCTCGGCGTTGTCGGTGTCGGCGACGTATACCTTGTGATCCTTAACGCCGTCGCCGAGCTCGCGGACGTACTGGATAAGTCTTTCAAGTCCGCGCTGTCTGCCTCTTTCCTTGCCGATGCTGACCATTTTGCCTTCGGCGCTCATATAGATGATCGGACGGACGCCGAGAAGAGAGCCCATGGTGGCGGCAAGCCCGCTGACACGTCCGCTCCTCTTGAAGAATTTGAGGTCGTCCGCCATAAAGTAGACCGCCCATTTGTAAACGCCTGTCTTCGCCCATTCCAGTATTTCGTCGATGCTTTTGCCGGCTTTGAACATTTCTCCGACCTCGCAGGCGATCGCGTATCCGGGAAGGGAAATGCCTTTGGCGTCGATCTCGTAAAACTTTCTTTCGGGATATTTTTCCGCAAGAGAGGCGAGCGCCTTGTCCATGTTGGCGAAGGTCGCGGACATCGCTCTTGAGAAGTGAACGTAAAGGATATCGTCCCCGGCCGCGAAGACCGGCTCGAAATAGTCGACGTAGTTCTGCTCGCTGATGGCGGACGTCGTGGGCATGACACCCTCTCGGAGCATCCCGTAGAACGCCTTGTCGTCGAAGACTTCAAAATCCACGTAGGGGTAGATGATCTTGTCATCGACGGTGTAAGGCATGCTGATGAGGGTGTAGCCGTATCTGGCCGCGACCTCCGGGGTAACGTCGTTGTCGGTGTCGGTAAACAGTCTGATCATTGTTTCCTCCGTTCGCCGCGTGCGCGGCGTTTATTTATTCAAGAACGAAAATATAGTCGTGGACCGGCTGGCCGCCGTCCGTAGGGATGATCTCCGCAGACGGATATCTTTTAGAAAGCTCAGCGCAGAGCCGGTCGGATTCCTCTTCGGGGACTCCGGCGCCTCTTATTATGATGTTGACGTCGCGGGAGCCGGCGTCGAGCCGGTCCAGAAGTTCGAGCGCCGCTTCGAATCTGTCGGGAGAATCCGACATGACGTCCTTGTCGCAGAATCCGATGAAGTCGCCGTTTTTCACCTCGACTCCGTATCCGCTCGAGTCCCTTCCCGCGCGGGAGACGAAACCGGTGACGACTCCCTCCATCGCTTCTTTGGCCGATTCGGTTATTTCCTCCGCGCTTCCGGCGTCAAGATCGATCATGGACATCGCGGCGTATCCGTCGCCTATCGTCTTTGTCGGAATGACGACGACTTTCGCGCCGGAGTAAAGCTCTGCCGCCTGGTTCGCGGCCAGAATGACGTTCGGGTTGTTCGGAAAAACGAATATCGTCTCGGCGTTTATTCCGCCGAAGGCGTCGAGAAAATCGCCGGCGCTCGGATTCATACTCTGTCCGCCGTCGATGACGCGGTCGGTCCCGAGAGAGGAGAACATCTCTTTTATTCCGTCTCCGCAGGCGACGGCGACGGTTCCGTATCTGCGTTTGGAATCGATCCTCAGGCGGACGTCGGAGGTTTCGGTGCGCGCCCCGTTCGGAAGGTTTTCGTTGTGCTGGAGAGACATGTTTTCAATTTTTAGCGTGAGGAATTCTCCGAACTGCTGAACGTGATTGAGAACGTCGCCGGGGGTGAAGGTGTGAATATGCACCTTGATTATCGATCCGTCCCTGAAGGCGACGACCGATTCTCCG
>CACZSP010000292.1 GCA_902783905.1 uncultured Ruminococcus sp. | reverse complement strand
TTCGCCCGCAGAAGCACCGTCACGGCAAAGGCGGCCGACGCCGCCTGGGCTATCACCGTCGCAAGCGCGACGCCGGTCACGCCCCAGTGAAATCCGAAGACGAAAAGAAAATCGAGCAGAATGTTGCTGACGGCCGAAATGCACAGGAAGATAAAAGGACGGACCGAATCGCCCACGGCGCGAAGGATTCCCGAGGAAATATTGTACAGAAGAAGTCCCGAAACGCCGCAGAAATAGATCGTAAGGTACCGCACGGCGTGGGGGTAAACGACGAGGGTCTCGGGATCCGACGGATCGACGTGAAGCATTACCCGCAGGATCAGCGGGGTCATGCAGACACCGAGGACGGTGAAGATCAGCGCCATAACAAGGGTGGCGGCGACCGTCGTGTGGACGGCGTCGTGAACGCCCTTATAGTCCTTTTTTCCGTAATACTGGGAAATGACGACGCCGGCTCCCGTCGAAAAACCGAGGAAGAAGCCGATAAGAATATTGATGACCGGTCCGATGTTCCCGACGGCGGCGTACGCCGCGCTGTCTTCCATCCGACCTATCACCCAGGTATCGGTTAGATTGTACAGCTGCTGAAGAAAATTTCCCAGCAGCAGGGGAACGGCAAACCGGACCATATTTCCGGCTATGCTTCCCCGCGTCATATCCACGTCGCGCCGCAGAAGCGAAAACTTTCTCTCCGGCACGGCTGCCGCATCCGGTGGCATTTTGAATTCCTTTCGGAACGGGGCGGCAAGGCGCAGGCGCGGCCTGCCGCCCCGTTTATCGGATTTATCAGATTATATTATATCGTATTCAAGTCCCAGCAGACGGCAGAAGAAGGCGAGAGACGCCGTCGACTCACCGTATACGAGAGCGCTGTGATGAGTCGCTCCGCAGCGGGAAAGATCCTCGAGGAATCTTCCGACCGGCTTGCGCGGTTTCATCCAGCCGCGGACCTTCGCCGAGAATCTGTCCTCTCCGTCAGTCACTTCGAGCATTTCAACGTCCGAAAGAACGACGCGGTAATCTTCGGTCCCGCGGTAAAGGTTGACGAAAACCGCCTTCCCGCCGCGGTATCTGCCGTAGGCGACTATCGGATCCTTTGCCTCTCCGTATATGAAGGACATCTCCTTCATCGCCGGCTTTCCGTCGGCGAGACGGTAGTTGAACTCGCCCATGTGGGAGAGCAGGAGCGATCCGCCGCGCCAGTCGGGGCAGAAGATCTCGACGAAGGTGGTGTTCTCGAATCCCGACATCAGGGCTCCGACGAGGGACGCGGTAAGGACGTCTCCCTCTCCGGCGTATCCTACGCCGCGCTCCATCGCCTTGCAGGCTTCCATGAAGGGCATTATCTGCAGTCCGCTTTCGGGTCTGATCTCAAGGAAATTGACGGTGAAAGCCGAAAGGTCGCGTTCCTTCAGCCACCGGCGGACGGCAAGCGAGTTGCGGACGGTGATCTCGTGCGATTCGGCGGAAAAGGGCTCGAGAATGCCGAACCGATCAAGGTCCGCCTTCATTTCGGCCGACACCTCGGCGTCGTCGACCTCGGAAAGATAGGAGGCCATCTCGCCTTTTTCGGGATATACGACGGTAACCCCGAAGCGGGAGAGCATCTGCTTGTCGGAAATGAGGAAGTCTCCCATTCCGTCGAAGCTTCCGCCTATCGATCCGGTCCTCGAACCGGCAAGCGAGGTTGCGGCCGCGGCGGCGCGCAGATATCCGGCGGTACGTTTGATGAGCGACGGATCTCCCACGTGACCGGCGGCGATTGCAAATTCCTTGCCTGCCCGGTGAAGCATGCTGCACATGTCCATCACGCCGTGGATCCCGTGGCAGTAGCTGATCTCGCCTGGATCCTGGCAGGGGCCGAAATCGTAGGTCTCGGTGGTATCCAGCACTACGATCGGAAGTTTCGTTCCCGAAAGGGCGTCTATACTTTCAAGAGAGGGCGAATAGGCGGCGTGCCAGGTGACTATAGCGCGGCAGCCCGCTTCTTCGAAATTGGCGACCGCCCGCTCAAACTCCTCCTTTACCCTGCAGAAAGGGGAAAGGAAGACTTCGAAGCCCTCGGCTTCGAGCATGTCGGTCAGCCGGCGGGCAAAGGGCTCGAGACGCGGGCGCGCCTTGGCGCCGCTGCCGCAGTCGTCGTAAAGCTTGATGTAAAGCGGCAGAAAACCGATTTTGATTTTGTTTTCTGATTTCATTTTGACCTCCGGGGAAAGGATTATTGCGGCAGCGTCCTCATACGAGCGCAAACCGTCTGTATTCCCGATATTTTTTTTCGTAATATTCAGCGTCGCGCGGATCGGACCCGACCGGTATAAACGAAGCTGCCGAACGGGCGGCCTCGGAAAGGTCGGAAAAAGCGCCCGACGAGGCGGCGGCGACGAGCGCCGCGCCGAGAGCCGGAGCGTCGGCTTCGCAGAGGCGAAGCAGGCGTCTGCCGTTCATCACGGCGGCAAGGATCCCGCGCCAGAGCGGGCTTTTCGAAGCCCCGCCCGACATAACGACGGTATCCGTCCCTGCTCCTCCGGCGGCAAACGCCTCGCAGAGAATCCGTGCTTCGAAAGCGACCGATTCCATCGCGGCAAGGAAGGTTTCCGCCGCGGGAGCGCGGCTTTCCGAAAGCGGAACGCACACTCCCTCCCTGTGCGGAATGCTCTGTCCGGGAGGCAGAGGGCAGACGAAAAGATCCTTCGTGCGCCGCCTCATCTCTTCCGCTCCCGCGGAAACTATCGTCCGGTCGAGTTCGGCGGGCGTGCTGCCCGACGCCTCGGCAAAAGCGCCTATCGCGCCTCCGCAGCCCGACATCGAAGTCATAAATCCGTATCTTCCGGGGATCGGATGCGGACACCAGGCGGGATAGGGCGGAGCCGCGGGAGGAGTATCCGAAACTCCGAACAGCACCCACGCCGTTCCCGTCGCGCAAAGCAGCTGACCGGGCTCGGTCACTCCGCTGCCGAGGGAGGCGCAGTACTGGTCGTGCGCTCCGACGAATACCGGTATCCCGTCGGGAAGGCCGAGAGCCGCCGCCGCGTCCGGAAGGAGCTTCCCCGCGAAGGATCCGCAGGGGGCGACCGTCGGCAGCTGCTCCTCTTTTATTCCGAGGTACGAGAGCGTGGCCGGGTCGTATCTGCCGCGTCCGCGGTCGTACAGTCGTGTGATGCACTCGCCCGTCGGATCGGTGACAAAATTACCGCAGAGGAATCCTGTCACCGATTCCTCGGTGGTGTAAAAGTACGCGGTTTTTTCAAAAAGCTGCGGGTCGCGGCGCCGGATGCGAAGGATCTTCGAGGTGACGGCGGTCGGTGAATTGCCCCAGCCGCACAGGTCACGGACGGCTCCGCCAAGTGCTTTTTCAAGCTCGTCCGCCTCCTCCGCGCCCTCTCTGTCCATCCAGGTAAAGGCGGGTCCGAGGGGTTTGGCTGCCCGGTCCGCCGGGTAGGCGCTTCCTCCCTGGGCGGAAAGGGAAATACCGGCTATTTTCTTTTTATCCTCCGGGGAAAGAGACGAGCACGCCTCTCTGACGGCGCTCACGGCCGCCCGGTTCCAGTCGTCGGGATCCTGCAGTACTGCAAGCCCGCGGCGTTCGGTGGGATAGGGACAGCTGCCCCGTCCCACCGTCTTCGCCCCGGCTCCGACCGACAGAAGGCACGCCTTGACGGCGGTCGAGCCGATATCAATACCGATGACGAAAGACACTTT
>CACZSP010000291.1 GCA_902783905.1 uncultured Ruminococcus sp. | reverse complement strand
TGCGGGCGACGCCCTCTTTTCCGGAAGCTATCTGACCTCCGGCGGATGCGCCTGCCGCCTTTGCGCCGTCGGGGACGACAGCTTCATCAACCGTATGACGAAAAGCGCAAAGAGGATAAATACGCCGCAGTCGAAGCTGATGAACGATCTGCGGAAGATCATCCGTACCGTCAGCGCCGTTCTCATCCCGGTGGGGATACTGCTTTTCTGCAAGGAATACTTCATCCTCGGCGAGGAACCCGAAGTCGCCGTACCTACGGCCGTCGCATCGATGATAGGCATGATACCCGAAGGACTGATCCTTCTCGTTTCGGTTGCGCTGACGGTGGGCGTCGTGAAGCTCGCGCGGAAAAGAACTCTGGTACGGGAACTGTACGGAATCGAAAACCTTGCCAGGGTCGACACTCTCTGCCTTGACAAAACCGGCACGCTTACCACCGGAAATATGACGCTTGACGACGTTCTGCCCTGCGGAACAGACCGGCAGACGCTCGAGCGCGATCTTGCCGCCTATCTCGGAGCGACGGATGATCTGTCCTCTCCGACGGCGCGGGCAATAGCCGCAAGGATTTCGCCCGTCCCGTCGCGTGCGGTTTCGGCAATCCCCTTCTCGTCCAGGTACAAATACGCCGCCGTCACGACAGGGGACGGAAAGACCTTCGCGCTCGGCGCGCCGTCCTTCCTGCCCGGCAAAGGAATGACCGAAAGCATCGCGCGGACCATCGCCGGATACGCGCGGGACGGCGCCCGGGTACTCGCATTCGCACGATCCGACTGTCCGATCGCCGACGGCGTCCTTCCTTCTGACCTTGAATTCGAGGGACTCCTTGTAATCAGGGACGAAATTCGCCCCGACGCCCGGGAGTGTATGAACTATTTCCGGGAGCAGGGCGTAACGCCGAAGATCATATCGGGGGACGACCCGCGGACCGTCGCGTCGGTGGCGCAAAAGGCAGGTGTCGCGGGCGCGGAAGGATCCTTCGTCGACCTGTCGCTGCTCGAAGACCGGGAAATCGAACAGACGGCGGAGGATTATACCGTTTTCGGCAGAGTGACGCCCGAGCGCAAGCTGAAGCTTGTCGAAGCGCTGAGAAAAAAAGGAAAAACCGTCGCCATGACCGGCGACGGCGTGAACGATATTCCCGCTCTCAAGGCGGCTGACTGCTCGGTGGCGATGGCGTCGGGCAGCGACGCGACGAGACGCTCGTCGCAGATCGTACTTCTTGACAGCAGTTTTTCGTCTCTCCCGGGAGTTGTCCTGGAGGGGCGGCGGGTGATAAACAATATCGGAAGGACGGCGTCGCTTTTCCTCGTTAAGACCGTCTTTTCCTGCCTTCTCAGCATCATTATGCTCTTTCTGCCGGGAATATATCCTTTCCAGCCGATACAGCTTACGCTTATCTCGACTCTGACGATCGGTCTGCCGTCCTTCCTTCTGACCTTCGAACCCGACGACAGTATATCGGAAAAAAGGTTTTTGCTTTCGGTTTTCCTTCGGGCGCTGCCGGGAGGGATCGCCGTCGCGCTATGCTCGGCGGCTTCGGCTGTGCTTGCCGGTGTCTGGGGAAGCGAGATCTCGTCAACGATAGCCACGGTTTCGGCGGGAATAACGGGTATATTCGTACTCTTTTGCGTCTCGCGGCCTTTCACGCGGCTTCGCGCCGCCGTCTTTTCGGCGGTCTGTCTGCTTTTTGCCGCGGCCGTCCTGATATTCGGAAAGGTCTTTTATCTTGTGCCTCTGACGCCCCCTCAGCTCGGCGTACTTGCCGCCGTCGCCTCCGCCGGCGTCGGGATCACGGCGCTGCTTACTTTTGTGTTCCGGAAAATCCGTTTCAGATTCTTCTCCTGATCTCCTTAAGCACTCTCGAAAGGACTTTTTCCATATCGTCCGACTCGAGAGTGCAGCCGGCGGCGCGGCGGTGGCCGCCTCCCCCGAATACTCCGCAGACAGCGGAAACGTTGGCGCTGCCGTTGGAGCGGAGAGACACGCGGTATCTTCCGGGCTCCTCTTCCCTGACCGCCACGGCGACCTCCACCCCGTCCACCGACCTTGCGACGTCGGTCAGCGCGTCGAGCTCGGACTGGGGGAGAGCGCATTTCCGGATCATCTCGTTGGATATCGCGCATACCGATATCCTTCCGTCATCCGAAACCCGCAGCAGCTCGAGCGCCGTTTTTTCGGCGGCAATGCGCGCGGGCGTTTTTATTTCGAACAGACGTCTGTCGATATCGGCGTGCTCGGGCAGCTCGGATATAAGCTGCGCCGCTATCCGGTGAGTCGCCGGAGTGACGTTCGGAAACCTGAAGCAACCGGTGTCAGAACTGATCGCTGCGTAGGCGGCATAAGCCGTCTCGTGAGGGATAGACCTGATGACTCCGGTGCGAAGCCAGTTTTTCGCGATTCTCCAGACGATTTCTCCGGTCGCAGAAGCGCCCGGATCAAGATATCTGTCGGATACCGGAGTCGAACTGTCGTGATGGTCGATAGTAAGCAGGATATCGTACTGTTTGTCGAGTCCGCCTAAAAGAGAGGGCGCAGCAACGTCAAGAGCGACCGCCCGGCTGCCCGGTCCAAACTCCGCTCCTTCGGGCGGCGGAGTTATATCGCCCTGACCGGTAAGGTCGAGAAAAGCCAGTCTTTCGGGCATCGGATCGGGGCAGACGACACGACACCGGCATCCTGCTTCGGCGAGAAGCTTTGCCGTCGCAAAGCCAGAACCTATGCAGTCGCCGTCGGGACGCGCGTGCACTATCAGGGCAAGCGGACCCTCCGAGGCGATAGAAAGAAGCCGGCGCGTCATACGGTCGAAGGAAAGCGCGGCAAAACCCCGGGATTCACTCCTTTTCTTCATTGTCTTCACTCTCTCCGGAGGTGACGCCGATCTCGCGGAGGATCGATGAAATATGCGCTCCGTTCTGCGCGGAACGGTCGCGGCAGAAGGAAAGCTCTGGTGTGACGCGCAGATTCAGTTCCTCGGCAAGCCGCTTGCGAAGAAATCCCGCGCAGGAGCGGAGCCCGGCAGCCGTTTCCTTCTCGTTTCCGGTGTCCGACAGCGCCGACCAGTAGATCTTCGCGTATTTAAGATCGCGTGAAACGTCGGCGCCCGTAATACTGACGAAAGCGCCGGAGACCCGCGGATCCTTGACTTCCCGGATAACCGCCGAAAGCACGCGCACCGTCTCCTCGTTTATCCGGATCATTCTGTAATTTGCCATTGCAATATCCTTTTTTCGGGTGTTTCCGCACAAAACCCGCTTTTTTTATGATATAATATATTATAACACATTTTTACATCCGTTTCAACACGAAAGGACGGTTATGGCATTCTCTCTTCTTAACGAAAGTTTTCCGGCGGTTATCGCCCACCGCGGGCTGTCGGCAAAATTCCCCGAAAACTCCCTTGAAGCATTCGCGGCGGCGGTCGACTGCGGGGCCGACGAGATCGAACTTGACGTGCGGCTGACCCGCGACGGAGAAATGATCGTATCGCACGACAACCGGCTTGACAGAATTACCGAAGCGCCGGAGGGGCTCACCGTCGACGGGTGCGATCTTGAATATCTTCTCTCTCTGAACACCGGCTTCCGCCGCGGTATGAAGGCGCGCTTCTGCCTGCCGCGGGAGGTCTTTTCGCTTTTCGGCGGAAAAATAATATTCAATCTGCACCTGAAAACCGCCGGACCGGACGACGTCATCGTAAGGCGTCTTTCCGATCTGATCAGAGAATACCGGGTAGAGGATTACGTCTATTTTGCCGGCTCCCCGCGGGAACTGGAAAGGATGAAGGCTGCCGCGCCGCAAGTGCGCAGATGCGCGATACAACTGCCGCGCGACACGCTCGACGTGGTCGATTCGGCAGGAATATACGGCTGCTTCCGGGCACAGCTCTGGAGCGGTCTTTACACGGCTGAAACGGTGGAAAGTCTCCACGCCGAAGGGATCGGAGTCAATCTTTTCCACGCCGAAACTCCGGATGAATACCGGGCCGCTGCTGCCGAAGGGATAGACGCGATTCTTTCAAACAACGCCGACCTCGCGGTCGGGTATTTCGGGAGGAAAAACCCGTGAAAAACTACGCGAACAGGATCTTCATCGTTCTTTACGTTTTCATAATCGCCGCCTTCGTCGGGCTGCTGATATTCACCGCCGTAACGCTGTCGGGCAAAAAAAACGAACCCGTCCCGGAGATCACGGACGACCCGACGACTTCCGGTACGACGGAGGCTCCCGCGCCCTCCACAACCCTTCCCGCGACTGCCGCGGATACCTTAACCGAAGAAGCCGCGACAGCCACGGAGACGACGGAGGAGATAACGACTGCCGAAGCGACTACGACAGAGGAAGAGACTCTTCCGCCTCCTCCCGAGCCGGTGCTTCCGATGGGTATATACGTACATCAGGCCTACAGCCGCGACTTTACGCGCGCGGAGGTTTATAAAAGCTACTGGCCGGTTAACGACTCGGACATCGCCGCCGGACACTGGAGACAGGACTGGTGGACCTATCAGAGCCAGGGAATCGTCAATCTGATCTGCGACACCACGTACTTTTTCGTCATTCCGTCAAACGAGGAAAAATTGACTTTTTCTACATCCTACGGAACGAACGTCTGGGCGCAGGAATACGACGCGATGCGCAAGGCCGCCGGACTTGAAGACTACAAGATCGGTTATCAGCTGGATATTATCACGAAGACCGGTGAAAAGATCTCCTTCACGGTGACGCGCCCGGATCAGACCTTCCTTCACGAGGATTATTTCGAGCTCTACCTTTACGACGAGATCCACCGTCCGGACGCCGTCCATATAACCCAGCCCGAGATGACGCCCGAGATATTTATGACCGATATCAAGATCACTCTGCGCAACCGCTGCTACGAGATCGACCACATCGACCTGACCGCCTTCTACTACAAAAGCGCCGACGAGTTCGACGCCGACGGCTTCTACACCGGAGTCGAAAAAAAGACGATCCGGGTAGAGGCCGATAACAGGTAAAGCGCAAGGAGCGAAAATCCGACGGCTGGCAGGGATGTATTTAAGGCAATACCGCACAATTCGCGTGTGCAGATTGCCGAGATGATTTTTTGTCTGTTTTCGCTGAGAAATCGCAGGAAAACAGG
>CACZSP010000290.1 GCA_902783905.1 uncultured Ruminococcus sp. | reverse complement strand
CCTGTTTTCCTGCGATTTCTCAGTCAAAACAGACACAAAAATCTCTCGCCAATACACGCACGCGAATTGTGCGGTATTGCCTTAAAATTATTATACACGTTTTTCCCGGAAAAATCAACAGCGGGCGCGGACGTTGCTTCTTCCGGACGGTTGTCCTTGGCTGTATTACAGGATAAAACGGTAACCGGGATAATACCGACAACCTCAATTTTTGTTTTTCCCGCGGGGATCGCCGCGGCGATACCTTTAGCGGAAAGGAAGGATAATAAATGACCGGTGATTTTTTCGCGCCGCGCGGTGTCATCGTCGGCGAGGGTGAGCCGACAGCCTTTTGCGCCGCGAACGGCACTTATCAGGACGGCACGACTCCGATGTACCGCGACGTCGACGGCACCCTCTGGGCGATGAGCGGTCACTCTCACATGGGCAGCATCGGCGTATACCGCGGTAAGAGCCTCGACGATATGAAGAAAAGCTGCGATATCGCTCTGAATTTCCGCACGGGAAGCGCGGAATTCGCTTTTTCGGGTATAAGATATCCGGAGGGGATACTGCCGCGCGGAAGCGTCTGGCCCTTCGGACTCTATATCTGTCCGGTCACGCACAGGTTTTTCTGCCTGTTCCACAACGAGACCGGATGGAACGGCGAAGGAACCGCGTACGATTCATACGGGCTCTGCGCAAAGCCCCGTGGCGACTCGGATTTCAGACACGTCGGACTCATGCATTCGGACGACGAGGGAAGGACGTGGTCCTTCGACCGCTGGGTACTTACCGCGGCGGAGCCCTGCTTCACATCCGAATACGATCCCGGGCGCGGCGTGGCAAAGGGACAGGACCGGGGAGTGATATCGCTCGGAAGCGGCGATTTTTCGGTCTACGTCTGCCACGGCGACGGATTCATTTACCTGTTTTACAATATAATCCGCTTCGATATGGACAGAGCCGAATGGAAAAGCTGCGACGTCTACGCCGCAAGGAGCCGGATCCGCACCGACGGGGTCTTCGGCGATTTTGTCAAATATTACGGCGGAGCCTTCCGCGAGGCGGGAAATCTCGGTATGGAAAGCGCTCTGGCGAGCAATTCATGGCACCCGAGGATCGCGCGCCTGAAGAAATACTCTCTCTGGTGCATGGTGTCGGTCCTCGTCACACCCGGAGAAAGAAAGACCGTTTCCGACCGGGCTCTGATAAGGTTCTCGAAGGACCTTACCTCATGGAGCGAGCCGACCGTCGCTGAATACAACGGCGGGATCTTCGGAAACCACTACGTTGCCATGGTCTCGGATTCGGATTCGTCTCAACCCTTCGATATCGACGGAGACGCTTTTTCCTTCCTCGCCAACCACAACGGCAAAGACGTTATAAGATACCGGTCGGGATTCATTTCGGACAGGTGACGGAAAGGATAAAAATGAACGACTCACGCGTATGGATCGGACTTGAAAAAGGAAAGGACGGCTACGGCCGCTTCACTCCCTACGACCCCGGGATCGAATCCGAAATGAAAAGACGCGCGCTGGAGAAGGAAGATCCGACCGAGCGCGGCTCTCTGCTGTTCCGGAAGACCTTCCGGCTTGACGCCGGCGTAACCGAAGCGAAGATATCAATCGCCGGACTCGGATATTATTACCTGAGGATCAACGGCGTCTCTCCCGATCCCGCCCGGATGTTTTCGCCCCTGCTTTCGGACTACTACAAGCGTGTGAAATATGACGTTTACGACGTCTCCTCCCTTCTCCGGCCCGGAGAGAACTGCATAGCCGTCGAGCTGGGTCCCGGATGGTATTCGGGAAACCCGAAATGGTGGGGCTGGCAGCAGGCGTGGTACGGCAATCCGCGGCTCTGGGCAAAGCTTGAAGCCGCATTCACCGACGGACGCAGGCAGTTTGTACAGACCGACGGCAGCTGGCGCGCAAGTCGCGGCAGCGTTACCTTCAGCTGCGTATACGACGGAGAGACGCAGGATCTGCGTCTTGCCGCCGACGGATGGGACCAACCGGGATTTGACGACGGCGGGTGGAAACCGGTTGCCGAGGTCGAAGCGCCTACCGACAATCTTACCGAAAGCTTGGCGCCCCCAGTACGCGCCGTGAGGACGCTGACGCCGGTCAAAACGCGCAAACTCTCCGACGCCCTCACGCTCTTCGATTTCGGCGAAAACGGCGCCGCCGTCCCGCGCGTGACGGTCAGAGGAAAAGCCGGAGACACGGTTACGTTCCGGCACTCGGAATTTCTCTTCCCCGACGGAACGCCCGACACGCGTACGGTATCAAAGATACGCAACTCGGATATCTTCATCCTGCGCGGCGGAGCCCCCGAAGTCTGCATGCCGCGTTTCTGCATGCACGGCTACCGGTATCTGACGGTCGAAATATCCTCCCCGGACTGCGAAATACTGTCCGCGGAAAGTCTCTGCGTCCATTCCGACGTCAGATCGACCGGAAGTTTCGAATGCGGCGACGAAAGGCTGAACCGGCTCCACGGGGCATACCGCAGGACCGTCCTTGCCTGCCTGCAGGGAGTGCCGATAGACTGCCCTCAGCGGCACGAACGCAAGGCATGGCTCGGAGACGCCTACGCAGTCGACGAAACCTGCCTTTACAATTTCGATATGCGCGATTTCTATTCCGACTGGCTCGAGGATATCCGGATCGGCAGGCTCCCCGGGACAGGTCAGGTGCAGACGATCTGTCCGACCTTCGGGGTCCTCGCCTCCTCGCCCGACTGGAGCCTCGCCTATCCCGACATCCTCTAT
>CACZSP010000289.1 GCA_902783905.1 uncultured Ruminococcus sp. | reverse complement strand
TTTCCGGCGTCGGTGTAGACGGCGTAATCTCCCCCGTCCACCCGGTCTCCGGTGTCGATATTGATCTTGATCCTTCTCGTGAACTGCTCGGGAGTGATATCGCATACAGCGACCAGCTTTTCCCTGCCCTCTTTTTCGTATTTAAGGTGAGCGTTCTTGTGCGTCTGGGCTATGCCGCCGAAGCCTATCATTGCAGTCCTTATCATTTCCGGTCCTCCTTTTTTATGACGGCGAGCGCCGTCCAGTCGTTGTCGTCGATCCGCTCGAGGATCTCAAGTCCCGCCTCTCCGGCGGCTTTTTCTATTTCTCCTGCCCTCCCGGATATTATCCCCGAAAGGAAAAGACGGCATCCCGGCGCCATATACTCCCCGATATCCGGGAGCAGACGGAGGATGATATCCGCGACGATGTTCGCGCAGATTATATCGTATTTCTTTTTTTTCACGCCGCGAAGAAGATCAGATACCCCGGTCACGGCGCGAACTCCGTTGTATTCGAAATTCTCTGCAGCAGTTTCGACCGCCACCGGGTCGATATCGTATGCAAAGCAGCTTCCGGCTCCGAACTTCAGGGCGCAGATTCCGAGTATGCCGCTTCCCGTCCCGACGTCAAGGACCGCGTCGTCCGGACGGACGTACCGTTCGAGCATCGCGATGACGGTCCTCGTGGTCTCGTGGCTTCCGGTCCCGAACGCCATTCCCGGATCCATCCGGACGACGGTCTCCCCTTCCGCGGGATTATAATCCTCCCATTTCGGGACTATCACGGTGTGACGACCGAGATGGAGCGGCTTGTAGTATTTCTTCCAGTTGTTTATCCAGTCGGCCTCGCTGACGCCGCGGACTGATACCTCGCCTTCGATGCCGTCCTCCGCCATCCTCGAGCGGATAAAGCTGAGCTTTTCCCCGGGATCCTCGCCGCCGGGAAGAAAGACCGATACCGACGCAACCGTCCGGTCTGCGTTGAGTATGCTTTCGTCGGCAAGTTCCCCGTACATACCGTTGAGATCGAAATCGCTGTAATCTTCTATCATCAGACCGGTGTCGACGGCGCTCATAACGGCGGTCAGCATGTCAAGCTGTGCGGTCCTCACCGTCACGCGTATCTGCGTCCAGTCAGAATAGTTTTCCTTCATTTTTCACCTTTCAGCACTTGAGAAAAAAGGGATGACGGACCCTGCCGTCCGGCAGATCCGCATCCCGCAATTTTCATCTTTTGAATATGTTTCTGAAGCGCGATCTTTTTTCGTAATTGCCCTCTCCGCAGGCGGCGGCAAAATCCTTCATTATCGACTTCTGCTTTGAATTGAGTCCCTTCGGTATCTCGACGACGACGGTAAAGACAAGGTCGCCCTTCCGCTGGGAACGGACGCCGGGAAGCCCGAAGCCGCGCAGAGTGAATCTGGTCCCGCTCTGAGTGCCCTCCGGGATCTTATAGGATCTCGGCCCTTCGAGAGTCGGGACCTCGATGTCAGCGCCGAGAACGGCGTCGCTGATCGTGATAGGCACGTCGCAGAGGAGCGTAGTTCCGTCGCGCATGAATACCTGATCCTTTTTCACCCTGACCTCGACGATCAGATCCCCTGATTCACCGCCGTTTACGCCACCGTTACCTTTCCCTGAAACCACCATGCGGTTGCCGTCGTCGATCCCGGCGGGGATGCTGACGGTGAGCTTTTCCGTCTTTCTGTAAAGACCGCTTCCGCGGCATTTGTCGCAGGGATTCTTTATGATCTTTCCCGTTCCTCCGCAGGCGTCGCAGGTCGCAGTAGACTGGAAAGACATTCCTCCCAGCTTCTGGACCACCGTCCTGCGTCCTGTGCCCCGGCAAGCGGAGCATTTTTCCGATCTGCCGTCCTTGGAACCGCTTCCGCCGCACGCCTCGCAAGAGCAGACGCGGCTGTAGCTGACGTCCTTCTTGACGCCCGCCGCCGCTTCCCGGAATTCAACGGTTACGCTGATTCCGATATCGTCGCCGCGGCGCGGACCGTTGCGTCTCTGCTGCCCGCCGAAGCCGGAAAAACCTCCGAAAAAGGATCCGAAAATATCGCCGAGATCTCCGAAGTCGGTAAATCCGCCGAATCCCGCTCCGCCTCCGCCGGCTCCCATGCTGCCGTCGAACGCCGAATAGCCGTACTGATCGTACGCCGCCTTTTTCTGAGGATCGGAAAGGATCGAATAGGCGTCGTTCACCTCTTTGAACTTTGCCTCGGCGGTCGGATCTCCCGGGTTCAGGTCGGGATGGTATTTTTTCGCCATCGAACGGTACGCCTTCTTGATAGTCTCGTCGTCAGCTCCCTTGTCGATGCCGAGTATCTCGTATAAATCTTTTTTCTCGCTGTCAGCCATCTCTAGACCCGCATTTCCTGATAAAAGTCTCCATGGGGCTGTTTAAAAAGTCTGACTTTTTAACAGCCCCGCAAATTCGGCGGACGGGATTCCGCCGAATATGCGCGAGAATTTCGGTTTTTGCAGCTTTTCAGTTAGATTTCTGCTGAAAAAAGTGCAAAAACGTCGCGGTCTCGCGACGAGAAATTTCTCGACGGGTTGTTTAAGGCAATACCGCACAATTCGCGTGTGCAGATTGCCGAGATGATTTTTTGTCTGTTTTCGCTGAGAAATCGC
>CACZSP010000288.1 GCA_902783905.1 uncultured Ruminococcus sp. | reverse complement strand
CGAAAAATGCTCTCGCCAATCTACGCACGCGAATTGTGCGGTGTTGCCTTAAAAGTGGGCAGTGAGCAGTGGACAGTTGAATGAAAAGTGAAAAATGAAAAGTGAAAAGTTAAAACTGTCCGTTCTTCGGGGACGTCGCCTCAACGCACTGCTTTCGACGTGTCCAATTTTATGGGTACAGTTCATTTTTAATTTTTCATTTTTACTTTCACACTGCCCACTGACAACTGTTTTTACTGTCCGTTTCCCGAGGGTTTGTCGAACTCCATAGAGTATTTCACACCGTCCTGAGTGAAGGAGGCGCAAACGGTCGCAGAGTAGTGTTTTCCGGTGCGCGACGAGACCAGATCGTTCATCCTGACCTTCCCGGTCTCCAGCAGTTCCTTTGCCGCCGCGAGGGTCAGCCCTCCGCCGATCTTTTTGAAGTAGGCGCTGTTTTTGAACAGTTTGACCGGGCATCCTTCTCCGTCGCAGGAGAAAACGCGTTTGTCGTACCAGACTGTTCCGCCGCATACTCCGCATTTGCAGAATTTTTCCCGCTTACCGGGGGCATATTCCTCCCGCGGCGCGTCGGGAGTCCTTCCGGCGTTCAGACAGACTGCCCGCAGGTCCTCCGCCGCCTCGGAAACGACGGCGGGTACCGTTTTTTCTCCCCGGTAGACCTGCTTGAGCGATTTCCCGAGGTTCAGCGTGCGGTCCTTCGCCATATTTATCCCGAGGGACGCGAGCGAGTCGACGTAATACTCTCCCTCGGGGGTTATCCCGTAACGGTTTTTTGTCAGAGTGATGTATCCGCTTTTTATCGCCGCGTCGATCAGACCGGCGCGGGTCGCCTCGGTGCCGAGTTCGACCTCGCTCACCGTTTCCATATCCTCCCCGTCCTCAGACAGCGCCTTTTTCTCTCCTGCGGAATAGGGATTTTTCAGATAGGCGTTGAGTGTCTCGGCGGTGTAATGATCGGGAGGCGTCGTTTCCTTTTCGGTCGTTTTGAATTTCGGTTCGATCTCGTCGCCTTCCTTCAGATCGGGAAGGACGGCGGCCTTTTTTTTCGGCGGCTCGAAGCGGGTAAAGCCGGGAGTGACGACCACGTCCCCCGTCAGCGTGAACTTTTCGTATCCGTTCTCAACGGTCAGCGTCGTTCTGTTGACTTTGTGCTCCTCGGCGCAGAAGGCGCTGCAGAAGCGCATAAAGATCATCCGGTAGAGTTTTTTCTGATCGTCCGGAAGGGAATTGACGTCGGGGATCTTGTAGGTGGGGGTCAGTCCCGAGTGCGCCTCGATCTTCGAGTCGTCGAAGATCTCCTTCGAATCCCTGAAGGCGACGCTGTCGAAATGACCGGGGTACGCCTTGTGTATCGCGTCGACGATATCCGACGCCTTCTTTTTTTCGGCTTCCGCCATATACCGGGAGTTAGTCCTCGGATAGGAGACGAGTCCCGCCTCGTAAAGTTCCTGAAGTACGTCCAGCGTGTGCTTCGGGGTGAAGCGGAACTCCTTTCCGGCTTCTCCCTGGATATCCGAGAGGGCGAAAAGAGAGGGGCGTTTAATCGTTTTGAGGACGGTTTTCCTTCCGGTCACCGTCGTTTTCGCCGCGTTGTAAAGGGCGCAGAGGTCGTCGCATTCGGCGGCGGTGTCGAACTTTTTCGAGCTTGTCAGCCGCAGTCCGGTCTTTTTGTCGTCATGAACGGCTACGTAGTATTTCTGGGGGACGAAATCGCGTATCAGGCGCTCGCGCTCGCAGATCGCCGTAACTATCGGCGACGTGACGCGGCCTACGCGAAGGAGCTTCCCCGATTTGAGGGTCGCCATACGGGTCAGGTTGATCCCGTAGAGCCAGTCGACGAAGGTGCGCGCGTATCCTTCGTCGGCAAGACGGTCGTACTCCGAGTCGGGGCGCATGGCTATCAGCTCGTCGGCGATGGTCCGGGGAGTCTGATCGGGCATCCAGAGCCGGTAAACCGGTTTTTTCGTCCCGGCTCTTGCGATGATGTTGCGGATTATTATTTCGCCCTCGCGGTCGGAGTCTCCCGCGTTGACGATTGCCGAGACGTCTTCCCGGTCGATCAGCTTTTTCAGCAGGGAAAACTGGGCGCGTACGCCCTGATCGTCGCGCAGGACGTAACCGAATTTTTCGGGGATTATCGGGAGGACGTCGGAACGCCAGGTATGATAGGAGGGATCGTAATCCTCCGCGTCGTTGAGCGAAAGAAGATGACCGAAGGCGTTTGAAACAACGTATTTATCGTTTTCGAAATAAACGCTTCTGCGTTTTGAGTCCGCCGTCACCGGTTTCGGCGCCGGCTTTATTGCCGCCGCGATGTTTTTGGCAAGGGACGGTTTTTCGGCGATTATGAGAATTTTCGACATAAATTACTTGTCCTTTTGAGATTCCGGGCTGTAAATGCGTCGCGGGGCGCGCCGCTTTCCGCGGGTGACGGCGGGCGGGATGCCGCGACGGAACAAAAAAACGTTTTCCCGATTGACACGGGATATCTTTTATATTATAATAAAAAGCGGTATCGTTGTCAACAAAAAACGGAGGAAGAAAAAATGAATTGTTTTGAAGAGGTAAAGGGCTGTTTCGGTTTCGGATGCATGCGCCTTCCGATGAAAGACGGCGAGGTCGACGCAGATCAGATGATCCGTATGACCGACGCTTTTATTGCCGCCGGGTTCAACTATTTCGACACCGCCCACGGCTATCTCAGGGGAAAGAGCGAGACGGCTCTGAAAAAATGTCTTACGTCCCGCCGCTCGCGGGAGGAATATCTGCTGACGAACAAGCTGTCGGGACCTTTTTTCAAAAGCGAAGACGAGATCCTGCCGCTTTTCCGGACTCAGCTCGAAGCCTGCGGAGTCGATTACTTTGATTTCTTTCTGATGCACGCTCAGACCGCTCCTCTGTTTGAAAAATACAAAGCCTGCCGCGCCTACGAGACCGCCTTCCGCCTTCGGGATGAAGGAAAAGTCAGGCACGTGGGTATTTCCTTCCACGATACCGCCGACGTTCTCGACAGGATACTTTCCGAGTATCCCGATATCGAAGCCGTCCAGATTCAGCTGAACTATCTCGATTATTACGATCCGGTCGTTCAGAGCAGGGCGCTCCTGGACGTCTGCGAGGCGCATTCCAAGCCGGTTATCGTTATGGAGCCTGTCAAGGGCGGCAGCCTGATAAAACTTCCGCCAGAGGCCCAGGCGGCGCTTGAAGGCGTTTCTGACGGCGCGTCTGGAAACGCGTCGCTCGCCCTCCGCTTTGCGGCCGCCCAGAAGGGCGTTTTCATGGTTCTGTCAGGGATGAGCGCTGAAGAGCAGATGAGGGAAAACGTCGCGACGATGAAGGATCCGGCGCCTCTTTCCGAAACCGAGCGCACGGCGATCGTCAGAGTCAGGGAAAGCTTTTCGGCGCAGAACCTGATACCCTGCACGGCGTGCGGATACTGCACCGACGGCTGCCCCGCCGGTATCCGCATTCCGGATCTTTTCGCCTGCATGAACGCGAAAAAGGCGTTCGGAAACTGGAATCAGAATTTCTACTACTCCATCGCCGTTTCTCACGGCGGTCGCGCCGGCGACTGCCTCGGCTGCGGACAGTGCGAGGATGCCTGCCCGCAGCATCTGCCCGTACGCGATCTTCTCGGAAAGGTGAGCGAAGAATTCGACCGCTGAGGGCTTATCAATGGCAGTCAAAAAAAATACCTTTAGGAAGATCCCCGTTGCCGGCTGGCTTTCGGGCGTCTTCACCCTGACGTTTGAATACGCGTTCTATCTTGTCGCCCTGTTTATCAATTCGCTCCCGGCGCGGGCGGCACAGGCGTTCGTCCCGAAGATCGCCGCGATAGACGACGCGATCCCTTTTCTTCCCGTTTTCGTTTACGGGTACGTTTTTTCTTATGCTTTCTGGGTCATCGCACCGGTTCTGACGGCGCTGCCCGGGAAAAGAAATCTTTACAATTACTTTGTTTCGAATATTCTATCGGTCCTGGCGGGTTTTGCGATTCTCGTCGCCTTCCCGACCTGTCTCGACCGGGCGGCCGAGGGGATCCTCGGGGCTGCGTCGGGGAAAGGACTCACCGCCTGGCTGCTTCGCACTATTTTTGAAAACGACGGCGGGCAGATCGGAAGGAACCTCCTTCCGTCGTTTCACTGTATGCTGTCGACCACTATCTGGCTGAGCGTTGCGCGGAAAAAGGAGATACCCCCCGCGGCAAGGATCGCCGTCGGTATTTCGACGATGACCGTATACTGCTCGACCCTTTTCGTCAAGCAGCATTATTTCGCGGACGCGGTTGCCGGCATACTGCTGGCGGCGGTATGTCATTTTGCCGCCCGGGCGATGGATTTCGGCGGAAAAATCGAAAAAAGAGCGGCTGATAAGAAGGAAAAGAGTGAATGAAAGATGATTTTGTTTTCGATCCCTGTATGCTGTCGGACGCCGCGACGGTGGCGGCGACCCGCGGCAGGATAATGGCGGTCGATTTCGGCGACGTCCGCACCGGGCTTGCCTTCAGCGACCCCGGAAGGACGCTCGCCACAGGCGCCGGGTTCATAAAACCCGGCGGAATAGCGAAAGCCGCCGAAGCGGTGGCTGCGGCGGCTGCGGAGCGGGGGGCGGCGGCGATCGTCGTAGGACTTCCGCGGAATATGGACGGCACCGACGGGGCGCGGGCGGACCGCTGCCGCGAGTTTGCCGGGCGGGTAGCCGTTTTGTCGGGCCTGCCCGTAATGATGACCGACGAACGCCTGACCACCGTCGCGGCGTCGAGATTTCTCAACGCGACCGACGTACGGGGAAGGGAAAGGCGGAAGGTCATAGACTCGCTTTCGGCGGAGATTATACTTCAGGACACGCTGGAAAAGCTGGCGGGGATCGGGAGTAGTTGACAGTTGACAGCGGGCAGTGGCAAGTGAATTGTACCCATAAAAATGGACACGTCGAAAGTAGTGCGTTGAGGCGACGTCCCCGAAGAACGGACAGTTTTAACTTTTCATTTTTCATTCAACTGTCCACTGCTCACTGCCCACTTTTAAGGCAACACCGCACAATTCGCGTGCGTAGATTGGCGAGAGCATTTTTCG
>CACZSP010000287.1 GCA_902783905.1 uncultured Ruminococcus sp. | reverse complement strand
GGAGCGAACGCATACGCGTTTACAGGTTCCAGGAAAACCTTATCTGCGACGAAAGGATTAAATACAAATCTCCGACGCTCGACCGCTTCCTCAACGGCGAAATGAGCGAGCTTATCGACGCCCTCATTGCGGCGGACACGGCGGAGAAACTGAAAAATGGAAACGATCCTGATTAAGACCGATCCGTCGTCTCCCGGCGAAGCGGAAATATCCCGCGCCGCGGATATAATACGGAACGGGGGCCTCGTCATCTTCCCGACCGAAACGGTCTACGGAATAGGAGGCGACGCCACCGATCCCGAAAGTGCGAAAAAAATATACGCGGCCAAGGGACGCCCGTCCGACAACCCTCTTATCATTCATATAGCGTCTCCGGAGGAAGCCGAGGGCTATGCCGTGACCTGTCCTCTGTATTACCGTCTCGCGCGGGCGTTCATGCCCGGTCCGATAACGGTTATACTCGAAAAAAAGGATATCATTCCCTTCGAGGTCACGGGAGGTCTTGCGACGGTCGCCGTGCGCTGTCCGTCGCATCCGGTAGCAAACATGCTGATCCGGCTTTCGGGAGTCCCTGTCGCCGCTCCGTCGGCCAACGTTTCGGGACGTCCGTCGGCAACCGACGCCGCTACCGCTCTTTCGGATTTTGACGGAAAAGTCGACTGCCTGATTGACGGCGGCGACGCCGAGTTCGGGCTGGAGTCGACGATAGTAAAAATCACCGGCGACGATTCGCTCCTTCTGCTCCGCCCGGGAGCGGTTACCGCGGACGCCCTGCGCTGCGTCTGTTCGGATGTGAAAATCTCCGACACGGTCGAAAGGGCGGTCGGAGAAGGCGAACGCCCCGTCTGCCCGGGGATGAAATACCGCCACTACGCTCCGGCGAAACCTCTCGCCCTTGTCGGCGGGACGAAGAAGGAGCGTCTGGAATTCTTTCTTCGCGCGGCCGAAAACGAAAACTGCGTTTTTATATGCTACGACGAGCAGGCGCCTTTTCTGCCGCGGGAGAGGACCATATCGCTCGGAAGCGAAAAAGACCTTCTTTCCCAGGGACATCTGCTCTTTTCCGCGCTGCGGCACGCCGACGTCCTGCCGGGAGAACGGATTTACGCGAACCTCCCGCCGCGGAAGGGGCTCGGACTCGCGCTTCGGAACCGGCTTATCCGCGCGGCGGCGCACACCGTCGTCAACGCAAAAGAAAAACTGAAATAAGGATACATACTCTTATATGGCGAGACAGAAAAAGACAGAAAAACAGGAGGCGGTGCTTCCGCCCGCGCCGGTAACCGATCAGCCGATAACCGAAACGATCGAAACCAACTATATGCCGTACGTCATGAGCGTCATCGTTTCCCGCGCCATCCCGGAAATCGACGGCTTCAAGCCCTCCCACCGCAAACTGCTGTACACTATGTACAAAATGGGACTGCTTACCGGCCAGAGAACGAAAAGCGCCAACGTGGTCGGTCAGACCATGAAGCTCAATCCGCACGGCGACATGGCGATCTACGACACTCTCGTGCGCCTGACGCGCGGAAACGCCTCCCTTCTCCACCCCTTCATCGACTCGAAGGGCTCGTTCGGCAAGCAGTACAGTTCGGGGATGGTCCGCGCGGCCTCCCGATACACCGAAGTAAAGCTGGACAAATTCGCTTCAGAGCTCTTCACCGGCATCGACAAAGATGCCGTCGACATGGTCGACAACTACGACGGCACGATGAAGGAGCCCTCTCTCCTTCCTACCACCTTTCCGAACATTCTCGTCACCCCGAACCTCGGCATAGCCGTAGGTCTTGCGTCCAAAACGGCGTCCTTCAATCTTGCGGAGGTCTGCGACGCGACGATAGCAATGCTGCGCAACCCGAAGATCGGAGTCGACAAGATACTCGAACTGATGCCGGCGCCCGATTTTCCGGGAGGCGGTTACATCATCCGCGATCCCGAGGCGATGAGGCAGCTTTACGAAACGGGAAACGGTCCGGTCACCGTCAGATCGAAATACGTTTACGACAAAAAGCAGAACTGCATAGACATACTCGAGATCCCCTACTCGACGACGATCGAGGCGATAATGGCTCAGCTGACGAAGATGATGAAGGCGAATCAGCTGAAGGACGTCACCGATTTCCGCGACGAGATCGACAAGGAGGGCTTCAAACTTACTATCGATCTGCGCAGGGGCGTCGATCCCGACAAACTGATGATCCGGCTCTTCAAGGAGACCCCTCTCGAGGATTCCTTCCCCTGCAACTACACCGTGCTCATCGACTCGGTGCCCCGGACGCTCGGCATCCCCGACGTCATCCGCGAGTGGATATCTTTCCGCTCCACCTGCCTGCGCCGCGAGCTTTCCTTCGAGCTGGGAAAGATGAAGGACAAGCTCCATCTGCTTCTCGGACTCGCCCGGATACTGCTCGACATCGACAAGGCGATAAAAATCATCAGGGAAACGCGACTGGAATCGGAAGTCGTGCCCAATCTCTGCGCCGGCTTCAGGATCGACAGGATACAGGCGGAGTTTATCTGCGAGATACGCCTTCGCAACCTCAACCGTGAGTATATTCTCAACCGCATAAACGAGATTGACGATCTGCAGAAAAAAATCGCCGAGACCGAAGAAATACTCGGCGACGACCTGCGCCTGCGCAAGCTGATCGCATCCCAGCTCACCGAGATCAAAAAGAAATACGCCCAGCCGAGGCGGTCGGAGATAATCGACGTTTCCGAGATCGAGGTCTACCGCAAGGAAGATCACATCGAAAACTATCCCGCCCACTATTTCCTCACGGCGGAGGGATATTTCAAGAAGATCACCGACAAATCCCTGAGAGGCAACGACGAGCAGGCGCTGAAGGAAAACGACCGGATCACGGCAAGCTTCGACGCCGAAAACGTGACCGATTTCGCCTTCTTTACCGACAAGGGCCGGATCTTCCGCTGCCGCGGACTCGATTTCGACACCTGCAAAGCTTCGGAACTCGGAGAATTCGTCCCCGCGAAACTCGGATTCGACCCGGATGAAAAGCCGGTATACTGCAAGATCGGGCCCGACTGGCCGGAAAACGTCAATATGGTATTTCTTTTCGCCAACGGAAAGGGCGTAAAGATACCGCTGTCGGCGTACGAGGTCAAAGGCAACCGGCGGAAGCTTACCGGATGCTTCTCGACGGTATCGCCGGTCGTCGGCGTATACGAAGAAAAAAAGCCCTTCGACGTCCTCTTCATCACCGACAACGGCCGGGCCGCCGTCGTTTCAACCTCTCTGATTCCGGTCAAAACGACGAAAACGGCCCAGGGAGTCCAGATCATTGCTCTCAAACGCGGCGCTCTGATAAAAGAAACGACCGACGATCCGGGATCCGCCTTCGAATCGTCAAAGGGCTATAAAAAGATAAAGATCCCGGCATCGACCGTACCGCTTCCGGGAGGTTTCGAACAGCTGAGCGCGGATATCTGAGACGGCAGCGCCCGCTTCTTCCGCGCATCCCCGGCATGAAAGGAAAAACGCTATGAAAAAATCCGAAAAAAACGTCAAAATTAGAACCGGCGTCAGCAAAAAACGCGCCGCGGCTTCGGTCGCCGTCTTTCTGTGCGCCGCCCTTCTGTCGCTGACGGTATACGGAACTGTCACTTACGACAGCTCGAAGGATCCGGTCGTGGCGTTTTCCGGTATGCAGCAGTACGTTTCGGAACAGCTCCAGCCGATCCTCGACTCGATCGCGTCGCTGACCAACCGCATCGGCGTCATCGAACTGTCGGGTGGCGGAGGCGGCGGTGAATCCGGCGGCATGTCGAGCGAAGCCGCGCAGAACATCATATCGAGAATAAACGCCCTCGAGGAAACCGTTTCGGGACT
>CACZSP010000286.1 GCA_902783905.1 uncultured Ruminococcus sp. | reverse complement strand
CACTGGCGCGGCTCTGACAGCCCCCCGTTGTGTCTTCACTACCGCGCCGCCGCTTCGCTACCCCCGAGGGGAAGGTAAAATTCTGCGCCCCGCACATCCGGGCGGCACGAACGCTTCAAGAAGTTATAACGACTAATAACTACAGTATTTTAGAAACGATAGCCTCACCCGAACGACCGCCCGCGTCCTAAGCCTTCCCCGTGGGGGGAAGTTGGTTTTTCCAAGCCGGCAATTGGATCCCCATGCCGGCGGAAAAACCGGATGAGGGGGAGCGAGTCGAAACGGTTATGGAGCGTAAACGGGTATTATCCAAATATTATCATCCGGTCAACGATATACAATAATAAACGGAGCTGTTTAGATCCCCGGGGTTCATTCGAGGATTATAAACAGCTCCGTTTTGAACGGATTATTTGCGGTACGCTCAATAGAAGAACGCGGTCTCGGCGGAGCGGATGTCGGTCAGCGCTCCGGTGTAGTGCCTCAGCGTGTGGGGCAGATACGGGTGCCGTGCGCATTCCTCCTCGTTAATATTCACGCCGATGCCGGGACGGTCGGGAATGGTGATGTAACCGTCGCTGTATTCGAGATCCTCATCGCAGATATCCTTGCGCCAGGTGACGTCCGAGTACATTATCTCGAGTATCGAAAAGTTTCCGGTGCAGGCGGCAAGCTGAAGCGTCGCCGCGTTGGCGACGGGTCCCGAAGGGTTGTGCGGAGCAAAGGGAATATAATAGGCGTCGGCCATTGCCGCGATCTTTTTCAGCTCGAGTATGCCTCCGGCGTGGGAAACGTCGGGCTGGATATAATCGACGGCGTGCTTTTCGAACAGATCCCTGAAATTGCGCAGCGAGTAGAGCCGCTCGCCCGCCGAGACGGGCACCGGGGATTTGTCCCTTACCTGCGCCATGGCGTCCAGGTTGTCGGGCGGGACCGGTTCCTCGAAAAACATCGGACCGAACTGCTCGAGCTTTTTCGCGATATTAATCGCCGTCGGCACGTTGAACCTTCCGTGCCCCTCGATCAGCAGGTCGACTTTTCCTTCGGTGGCCTCTTTTACGCGCGCGATGCATTCGAGCGCCGTGTCAAGATCTGCGTTCGATATTTCCATAAAGGATTTGCCGAACGGATCCCATTTGAGAGCGGTAACGCCGCGTCCGAGGGCGATTTTCGCTTTCCCGGCGAACTGTTCGGGCGTTTTGGCGCCGGCGAACCAGCCGTTGGCGTAGATACGGACCCTGTCCCGCATCTTTCCGCCCAGCAGGGCGTAGACCGGCTTGCCGAGAGACTTGCCTAAGATATCCCAGAGGGCGATCTCTACCGCCGAGAGCGCGGACATAAGCACCGGACCGCCTCTCCAGTAGGCGTCGCGGTAGACCGTCTGGAAGTGCTCCTCGATGCGCGTCGGATCCTTCCCTATAAGATAGTCTCTTATGTGTTCCACGGCGCCTGCGAGCGCCTTTTCCTTATATTCGAGCGTCGCTTCCCCGACTCCGTCTATACCTTCGTCGGTATATACTTTGACGAAGGCCCAGTTGGTCCTGAAACAGTCGGCTATGATGCATTTTACGTCGGTGACTTTCAAAATACTATCTCCCTGTATATTTCGGGTATGACCCTGTTTTCACATTCGAACAAAGCCGGATCGATCGAATCGAACATCCCCACGTGCACGGGAACGACGTGCTTTGCTCCGACGCGACGGGCAAAATCCGCGGCGTCGCGCATGTTCATATTGTTTCCAGCTCCGTTGACCGGAAGAAAAAGAGCGAATATCCCCTGGGGGATATTAGGAAAGATGCGTTCGTTGTAAAGGGTGTCGCCGGTGACGTAATATTTCCGCTCTCCGTCGTCGATTATCGCACCGACGGCGAAAAGGTCGCTGTGCTCGGCGGGGACGGCCGTGAAAACGATACCGTTTTCCGTCCATCGCGTACCCGCGTTGAACTGTACGAAATTGTTCCGGCTTCCCGGGATGCGCGCGTGATTGATTACCGACGTCGGACCCAGGACGGTCACCGACGAGTCTTTCGTTATGAAGCGCGAGGCGGTGGCGGGGTCGTAGTGATCGCCGTGATCGTGAGTGAAGAGCATAACGTCGGGAACGGTATCGAAAAGCGATTCGTCGACCGGCTGACGGCGGTGATTCTGCGGCTGGGTCTTCGCGACCTCGTCGGAAAGATAGGGATCGACCATTACGCGGAATCCGTTCTTTTCAAAAAGAAGTCCCGCCTGACCGAGATAGGTGATTTTCATTGAAGCGTCTCCTTGCGGTATTCGCGGATGTTATTCGAGACTGCAGCGGGTCAGATCGTCGAAGGTCTCCCGCCTCAGCGACAGCCGGTCGATCCCTTCCGAGATCATGACCACCGGCGGTTTTTTTTTTTTTTTTT
>CACZSP010000285.1 GCA_902783905.1 uncultured Ruminococcus sp. | reverse complement strand
TCGTTGTAGGAGCTGTAGGATGAATAAATGACGTCCTCTCCGAATTCGGCGTCGCAGATCAGTCCGCTCGAAAATGCCTCGATGCAGACGATGAAGAGCATAATGAAGGATATCTGCATCTTCTTTTTCGATCTTATCGCGGCGAAAAGGATGAATGCGAAAACTACGAGGCAGATCACCGACAGCCATACGATCTCGAGTGTCTCGAGCTTCTGGTCGAACTCGACCTTTCCTCCTATCCTGTCAACGTAGGAGTGGAAGTTGAATTTCTGTGCCACGGCGATCAGTATACCGACCGTCGCCGCCACGGCGGCGATCAGTTTCGGGCTGGTTTTTCTTATCTCGCCGAAGCCGCGGTAACCGAGAGATACGAGGATGAAGCTGAACATGAAGCTGTAACGGTAGTTAAGCCAGTTCGGCTTCTGAAAACCGTGCCAGATAATGTCTATTGTGTTGACCGAAAAACAGATTATGAAGAAAAAGATGAGGCCGGCCGCGAAGAGCTTTTCGCGGACGCTGAACTTTCGCGAGAAGAAATAAACGGGAACGCAGTAGAGAGTGAGGACGCCGCAGTAAACGATCGGAAGGCCCTCGGGGCGTATAGTGTCGTAGCTTCCGGGCAACAGCTTCGTGAAGAAATCAAGGAAGTCGAACCGTATCGACAGCGAAAAGTCGGGGTTTGAAAAGGTGTTCTTGCCGAACTGGAGCGAATAGTAGGCGGTCGCCACGATCACCATCGAAATACCGACGGCGATAACGGTGAAGAAGCCCATCCGGAGCAGAGTGCGAAGGAAGTGCCTGTGTTCGCCCTTCGGATTGTTCCTTCCGTTCTCGTTGCGTGAAAAGTAGTAATAGAAGAAATAAACGGCGGTGTAGATGCAGACCATGTACCCGATGTAAAAGTTGGCGAGCAGGGTCAGGGCGAGCATCGTCACGTAAAGCTTGAATTTGGCGTTGCGGATCAGTTCCTCGATCCCGAGCGTGAGGAGGGGAAGCCACATAAGGGCGTCGATCCACATGGAATTGTGCTGCTGGATGACGGCGTAAGCGCACATCGAATAAAGGACAGAGAAGGTGACGACGTTGATCTTGTTCAGCTTCGAGGATATGCGATCGAGATAAAAGCCCATCGTGACGCCCGAAAGCCCCGCCTTGAGCAGAAAGATGAAGAGAAGAGCTTCAAGCATCCTGTCCTGCGGGAACAGGCAGACGATGTAGGAGAAGGGGCTGGCGACGTAATAGGCGTAAATCCCGAAAAACTCTCCGCCCAGAGAGCGCGCGAAGGTGTAAATGAGGGATGTCTCCCCGTAAACGGCGTTGCGCAGCGCCTCGTAAAAATAGACGTACTGGCCGTTGAGGTCGAGAACGAGCACCGAGCCGTTCCCGAAGGGATGAAGCCCCATCGATAGATATATCAGATAGTTGAGAATAACCGGGATTATAAAGGCGTAAAAAAGATAAAAATATCTCTTTTTCGTCAGCGCCGAAAACGCTCTCCTGAAAAAGCCGTTTTTCCCGGCAGGTTCGCAGGCGTCCTCCGCGAGCAGCTCCGCGCTGACCGGGGCGTTCGCCGCCGCGGCGGTTTTCCCGATGCCGGCAGTATCCTGATCCATATAATACGCTCCTTGCGGTTAATAACTTATATTTAAACAATTATATCACAATTCAGTAGTAATGTAAAGATTTATATTATCTGTTTTTGGATTGACAAGCGCAGGCGGAAATGATATAATATACTGATTAATGATTTTCGGAAAAAGGGTCCGGGGAGGCGTAAAAAATGAGAATACTCGGTATCGACCCCGGACTCGCCACGGTCGGATGGGGAGTCATTTCCACCGACGGCAACCGCCACAAAGCGCTCGCCTACGGAGCGGTGACGACCCCTGCCGGCCTTTCGACCGACGCGCGTCTCGAACGCATCTTCCGGGAAACGGGAGCGATAATCGCCGAATACCGCCCCGACGCCATGGCGGTCGAGGAGCTTTTTTTCAACACCAACATAACGACGGGCATACGGGTCGCGGAGGCGCGCGGAGTCCTTCTTCTCTGCGGAAGGCAGAACGGCGTCGCCATATACGAATACACGCCGCTGCAGGTCAAACAGTCGGTGGTCGGATACGGGAGAGCCGACAAGAAGCAGGTCATAACGATGGTGACGATGCTGCTCGGCCTCAAGGAACCCCCGAAGCCGGACGACACAGCCGACGCCCTGGCGATCGCGATCTGCCACGCCCATACAGGACCGTCGAAGATCGCGGGATATTTCAACAAATGACCGGAGGAACGGGCACTTGTGGATAGCTGACAAATGGAAGGAATACCGGTTGCTCGACGCGTCCGACGGCGAGCGGCTGGAAAAATGGGGCAGGTACATTCTGGTGCGGCCCGATCCCCAGATAATCTGGACGAATCCCGACGCCGATCCCGCTCTCTGGAAAAAAGCCGACGCCGTCTATAAAAGATCGAAATCGGGCGGCGGAGGATGGAAGGAAAACCGCCTTCCTCCCGAATGGCAGATCGGTTACGGATCCCTGACATTCAGGATCCGTCCGATGGGATTCAAGCACACGGGGCTTTTTCCGGAACAGGCCGCAAACTGGGACTGGTTTTCGGAAATAATCAGGAAGGGTTTCGCGGAGGGAAGAAAAAAGATCCGCGTCCTCAATCTGTTTGCCTACACCGGAGGCGCGACGGTGGCCGCCGCCGCGGCGGGAGCCGAGGTCTGCCACGTTGACGCCGCAAAGGGAATGGTGGCTCTGGCGCGGGAAAACGCCTCTCTTTCCGGCCTTTCCGACGCTCCCGTCAGGTATATCGTCGACGACTGCAGAAAGTTCGTCGAGCGGGAAATCAGAAGGGGCTCGAGATACGACGCCGTTATAATGGATCCGCCGTCATACGGCAGAGGACCGGGCGGCGAGATCTGGAAGATCGAGGAGTCAGCAGACGGACTGATCCGTCTTGCCGTCAGCTGTCTGACCGACGAACCGCTGTTTTTCCTCGTCAACTCCTATACGACAGGGCTTTCCCCTCTGACCATGAAATATATTATCGATCTTTCGCTCACGAGCCGGAAGGGCGGATACTGCGAGGCCTCCGAAACGGCGCTTCCCGTCGAATCGACGGGGGGACTGCTTCCCTGCGGAGCCAGCGCGAGATGGACTGCAAAATGAGTTATATAAAAGCCGAGAATCTGACTTTTTCCTATCGCGAAGATCAGGACGGAAATCCGGTCAACGTTATCGACGGGGTCTCGCTTGAAATAGAGCGGGGTGAGTTCGTCGCCGTCGTCGGACGGAACGGATCGGGCAAATCGACGCTTGCCAAGCTTCTCAATCTTATCCTCGAGCCCACCGGCGGAGGGCTGACGGTTGCCGGGAAACGCATCGACGGGGAACTGTCGGACGAAGAACTTCTTGACGTGCGCAGGCGCGTCGGAATGGTCTTTCAGAACCCCGACAACCAGATAATCGCCACCGAGGTGGACGAGGAGATCGCCTTCGGACCGGAAAATCTCGGGTTGCCTCCCGAAGAAATACAGGCGAGAGTCGCCGAGGCGGTAGCCGCCGCGGGACTTGACGGGCTCGAAAAAAAGGAACCCTCGAGACTGTCCGGAGGACAGAAGCAGAGGGTCGCGATAGCGGGGGTCCTTGCCATGCACCCCGAATGCATTATCTTCGACGAATCGACGGCGATGCTGGATCCGCGGGGCAGGCACGAGGTCCTCGGGATAATGAAAAGGCTCAGCCGCGATCGCGGAATAACCGTAATAGACATCACTCATCTTATGGAAGAGGCGGCACAGGCCGACAGGATAATCGTTCTGAACCGCGGAAAGGTCGAAGGCGAAGGAACTCCCGACGAGGTCTTCCTCAACCGGGACCTGATCTCGCGCGCGGGCATACTTCCTCCCCAGTCGGCGCGGCTGCTTTCAGAAGTGGAGAAACGCGGATTCCCGGTGGGGAAGGCGACCGACCCCGAGAGGGCGGCCTCGCTGATCGCGGATTATTATTTCAACAGGCGGTAAAATGTCGATGGAAAACGTCGGTATTGGCAGAGACAAGTTAATACTCGACGGCGTCGGCTACAGTTATTCGCCCGGTACGCCCTTTGAAGTGTGCGCTCTGGAGGACGTTTCGGTCTCCTTCGGAACCGGACGCGTCTGCGGCATCATCGGACACACCGGATCGGGAAAATCGACCCTTCTGCGGCTGCTCAACGGCCTCGAACGCCCGGGAAAGGGAAGAGTGCTTCTCGACGGAGAGGATATCTGGCGGGAGCCTAAAAAAATAGGCGCCGTGAGATTCCGCGTAGGCCTTGTGATGCAGTACCCCGAATATCAGCTTTTCGAGGAGACGGTCGCGAAGGATATCGCCTTCGGCCCCGGAAAAATGAAGCTTTCTCCCGAAGAGACCGAAGAACGCGTCCGCGAAGCCATGCGCACCGTCTCTCTCGATCCGACGCTGGCGGAAGCGTCTCCCTTCGATCTGTCGGGCGGACAGAAAAGAAGGGTCGCCATCGCCGGAGTCATGGCGATGAGACCCGAGGTGCTCGTGCTTGACGAGCCAGCCGCGGGACTCGATCCCGAGGGACGCGAGGTGGTTTTCGGCGCGGTCATGCGCTACAGGGAGCAGACGGGCGCCACCGTGATAATCGTTTCGCACAGCATGGAGGATATGGGCGTCCTCTGCGACGATATGATAATTCTCAGGAACGGACGCGTCGCGGCCTCCGGAACCCGTGAGGAGATCTTTTCCGATCCGCGCATACTGACCGACGCCGGACTGGATCTGCCCGAAATGACCGCTCTCTGCGACCTGCTGAGAGCCCGCGGAGTGCCGGCCGGGCAGGGGATCTACACCGTTGAAGCCGCCGCCGACTGTATCTGCCGGCTGCTTTCCGGAAAGGGCGGGACCGAATGAACACACGTATTACTCTCGGACAGTATTATCCCGCCGACTCGCCGATACACCGCCTGGACGGCAGATTCAAGATAATACTTATGATCGTCTATATGGTTGCGGCGTTCATTTGCCGTTCGGTGCCTTCGTTCTCGCTGCTCATCCTGTCGGCGCTGATCCTCGTCTTCGTCAGCCGGGTGCCGCTGCGGGTCATATTCCGCTCAATCAGGATGATCCTCGTCATTCTTTTCATTACCTTCCTGCTCAACATGTTTCTTTTCCGAGGAGAAGGCGAGCCGCTTGTCTCCTTCTGGATATTCCGCATTTACACGGCGGGAATACTCAGAGCCGTTTTCATGGCTCTGCGCCTCGTCTGCATAATTGTCGCGACGACTCTGCTGATTTCCTATACCACCACTCCGGTCGACATAACGCACTCGCTCGAGTCGCTGCTGTCGCCGCTGAAGCTTATCCGAATTCCGGTTCACAGCTTCAGTATGATGATGTTCATAGCCCTTCGCTTCATTCCCACTCTTGCCGACGACACCGACAGGATAATGACCGCCCAGAAGGCGAGAGGAGCGAACTTCACCGAGGGAAGTCTCGTGTCAAGGGTGAAATCCCTGGTCCCGGTGCTGATACCGCTGTTCGTATCGTCGTTCAGGCGCGCAGAGGAACTGGCCGTCGCCATGGAATGCCGCTGCTATCACGGCGACTACGGGAGAACGAAGATGAAGGTTTCGAAACCCGGATTCGCCGATTTCGCGGCGCTCGCGATCTTTGCCCTTCTTCTCGCCGCCGTTATCCTGCTCAACCGTTTCGGTATCGAGGTGGCGGTATGAAAATGCTGCTCAAGATCAGCTTCGACGGCTCGGGATACGCGGGATTTCAGTTTCAGAAAAACGCCCCGACGGTCCAGGGTGTTCTGACCGAAGCGGCGAGCGGGCTTTACGGAAGGAGCGCGAACGTCACCGGCTGCAGCCGCACCGACGCGGGCGTCCACGCCGCCGGATTCTGCGCGACGGTCGATATCCCGGGAGTCGAAAGACCCGATCTCGTCATACCCGCGTCCGCGCTGCCCCGGGCTTTCAACGCGCGTCTGCCCGAGGATATATCGGTTCTGTCCGCGATCGCCGTACCCGACGATTTCCATCCGAGGTACTCTGCGATCGACAAAACCTACAGGTATCTGATCTGTGCATCTCCGCTGAGGCTTCCGCTGCTGCGCGGCCGGGTGTTTTTCCCAAAAAGGCCGGTTTCCCCGTCGGCGGTCGAAATAATGGCGCAGGCGGCGCGGCGTCTCGAAGGAAAGCGGGATTTCGCCTCGTTTATGGCTAGCGGATCAAAGATCCTGGATACCGTCAGAACGGTGAAAAAAGCCGAAGTGACCGAAAAAGACGGTATAATAACCGTCCTGCTATGCGCCGACGGATTTCTGTACAATATGGTCAGGATCATCTCGGGGACCCTTCTCGAGACAGGGCTTTCGGGCCTGTCTCCCGATTCGGTCGACGGGGTGATCGCCGCACGCGACAGAAAGAAGGCCGGAGCCACGCTTCCGCCTTACGGACTGTATCTCTGTTCGGTCAACTACGGGGACGAATACTCTTTCCCGGATACCGGAGGTCTTCTGCCTTGAAGAAAAAAAATATATTTTCATATTTCAGAACCTCCCGCCTTCCGCCCGAGGAGGCGGACGAGGTGCTTCGCAGCGTTTTCGGTGACAAGAACGACTACAGCCGCTATTTCAACTGGGTCGGCGTCACCTACCGCACCGCGGGATTCGTTTTTCTCGTCGTTTTTCTCGTCTATCTGATCGTTACCTCTCTCGGGAATCTCACCGGTATCACCTACGCAAACGCGGAATACGTCGTCCGCAATTTCGCGGTCCGCCTCGAGGACAACCGTGAGGCGGCGTCGGCGATGATTTACAATCCGGACGGGGCGATGCGGTTCGCGGAAGCGGGGGGAGGACTTGCGGTCTGCGGAAATACCGGAGTAACGATCTTTTCCGCCACCGGCAGAAGGACCTGCCGCGACACGGCCGAAATGTTCACACCGGCGATGCGGGCGTCGAAAAAATACACGGTCGCGTACGACTCGGGCGGAAAAAAGTATTATATTTACAACTCGTTTACGAGGGTTTTCACCGGTGAAACCGAATACCCGGTATACGGTATGAGCGTAGCCGACAACGGATACTTCCTTCTGATAACCGGGAGCGATCTTTCGGCTTCGTCGGTCGTTCTTTACGATTCGGATTTCAATCCGGTAGCGGTTCTCGGACAGAGCATGCACACGGCAGCCGCCGAGCTTGACCGCGAAGGCAGAAGATTTGCCGTCGTCTCGGAGGGAATTACCGAGGACGGAAGATTTTCGTCCTTCGTGCGTATTTTCAAAGTCGGGGAAAAGGATCCGGCGGGAAGTTTTGAGGCGGAAGGGGCATTCGCCCTCGGGCTGCGTTTCTGCGGAGAGCGGATCTTCTGCCTTTTCTCCGACAGGATGATTCTTTCCGGCCCCGACGGATCGGTTGAAAAGGAGTTTTCCTTCGGGGATGCGACGCCTGTCCTTGCCTCGTCGTCTGACGAAGGAGCGGCTGTTCTGCTGCGCGACGTGGAAGGAAACGAAACGCTCTGTTTCTGGTCCTCGTCCGGAAGCGATACGCGAGTTCGGGTGCCCTCCGGAACGGCGTCGCTGTCAGTCGGAGGCGCGACCTCCTTCATTCTTCATTCCGACGGTGTCAGGATCTTCCGCGACGGAGTGCTTTCGGGTCCCTTCACGACCGGTCGCGCGGTTAACGAAGGCGACGCGCTCGTCGCCTGCTCCGACGGTTCTGTCTACTGCTGCGGTCGCTCGGCCGCCTATCTTTTCACGGTTCCGGAAGGCGTTTCCGGAACGGATCAATGAACGGAGTTTCTCATGGCAAACTGTATTTTCGACCTCATCCTTCTCGGGATAATAGTTCTTCATCTGATTTATTACGGATTCAAGGGATTTCTTATGTCCCTGTGGGGACTGGGTTCGGCGCTTGCCGCCGCATTTCTCGCCTATCTGTTCGGCCCTGTCTGTTCTTCCTTCCTTTACGAATCCTTTTTCAAAGAAAAGGTGGGCGACGGGAAGGTGTCGAAGCTCGTTTCGGACATCTCGGCTTATCTTCTGATTTTCATCGCGGTATCGATAATCCTCGCGATCGTCGGTTTTTTCCTCGCGAAGATCAAAAACAAGCTGGAGCTCAAAAGACTCGACTCGGTACTGGGGGCGCTTGTCGGAATGATTATCGGCTTTATAGTCGTTTTTGCGGTCTGTCTTGCCGTCAGCATAATCATCGAGCTCAACCTTTCGGGATTTCTCGGGGAGAAGATCTCGGCGCTTAAGGATATCGCCGAAAAATCCTATATCTTCAGATTCCTCTGCCAGATTTCCTGGTTTGATTTCGTCCATATCAAGAAGCTTATCTCGGACGGGTTCGACGCCGTGAAGGACGCCATACCCGCCGCGGTTACGACCGCGCAGTGACAAGGAGTATTGCCTTAATTCATGATAAAGTGTTCCAGATGTAAAACGAGAGTCGCCGTGGTATTCGTGACCAAGATCGAAAACGGCGAAAAAAAGAGCGAGGGCCTCTGCCTGAAGTGCGCAAAGGAGCTCGGCATTCCCATCGACGATATGATGGGGGATCAGCTCAAAAAAATGGGCCTTTCGCCCGAGCAGATCCAGGAGATGTCGGACAGTTTCGAGGCGCAGGCGGAAAACCTGCCGGAGGGTGACGACACCCCCGTCCTCGGAGACGAGGGGGGAGCTCCTTCGATCAACTTTTCGAAGATCTTCCGGGAGAGCGGCGACGCCGACAAAAAGAGCGACCGGCCTAAGCAGAAAAAGCAGGAATTTCTCGACAAGTACTGCAAGAACCTCACCGCCATGGCGGCGGAGGGTAAACTCGACGCGATAGTCGGCAGGGAAAAGGAGCTTGCAAGAGTGATTCAGATCCTTTGCAGGCGCCAGAAGAACAATCCCTGCCTGATCGGCGAACCCGGAGTCGGAAAGACGGCCATCGCCGAGGCGCTCGCTCAGAGAATAGTCGCGGGGGACGTCCCGTACAAGCTGAAGGATCAGCAGCTTTATCTTCTCGATCTTACCGCCGTCGTGGCCGGGACCCAGTTCCGCGGACAGTTCGAGCAGCGCATGCTCACGCTCGTTAACGAGGTCAGGGCGGCCGGCAACGTCATTCTGGTCATCGACGAGGTGCACAATATCGTCGGAGCCGGCGACGCCGAGGGAAGCATAAACGCGGCGAACATACTGAAACCCGCCCTCTCACGCGGGGAGATCAGGGTCATCGGGGCGACGACCCTGAAGGAATACCGCAAGTACATCGAAAAGGATTCGGCTCTCGAGCGCAGGTTTCAGCCGGTGACGGTGAACGAGCCCTCGATCGCCGAGGCGGAAAAGATGCTCCTCGGCATACGTCATTATTACGAGGAGTTTCATCATATCAGGATCCCCGACGCCGTGGCGCGCCGCGCGGTCGTTCTTTCCGAACGCTATATCACCGACAGATATCTGCCCGACAAGGCGATAGATCTGCTTGACGAGGCGGCGTCGCGCCTCTCCCTGACCAGCGCTCCGCTGAACGAGTCGTATGAGATCCGGAAGGAGCTTCTCGAACTGAAAAAGCAGCGCGAGGACGCCGAAAACGCCACCGACGTCGAGGACGAAAAGAAATTCGAGACGGTTGCGAAGATAAAGTCGAAGGAACTGAAGCTTTCGGAAAAGCTCGGTCAGCTCGAGAAGGAATGCGAAAAAGTCGTGATGACCGAGGAGGACCTGGGAGGGGTCATCGAGATCTGGACCGGAATTCCCGCAACGACCGTCAACGAAAACGAATTCGAAAAGCTGGACCGGCTGGAGGAACGTCTGAAATCGAGGATAGTCGGTCAGGACGAGGCTGTCGAAGCCGTCGTTCGCGCGGTCAAGCGCTCGAGGGCGGGCATCGCGTACAAGAGAAAACCGGTTTCTTTCATTTTTGCCGGGCCCACCGGTGTGGGAAAGACCGAGCTGGTAAAGGTGCTGGCGTCCGAGCTTTTCTCGTCTCCCGAAACTCTGATCAGATTCGATATGTCAGAGTTCATGGAGAAACACACGGTGTCGCGTCTTATAGGGTCCCCTCCGGGATACGTCGGATACGACGAGGCGGGACAGCTTACCGAAAAGATACGCCGCCGTCCCTATTCGGTGATCCTTTTCGACGAGATCGAGAAGGCACACCCCGACGTGCTCAACGTCCTTCTTCAGATTCTCGATGACGGAAGGGTCACCGACGCTCAGGGAAGAACTGTCAACTTTGAAAACACCGTTATCGTCATGACGACCAACAGCGGCTCGTCGTCGGCGTCCGCAATCGGATTTTCCGCGTCTGCGTCGGCGGCGGCGAAGGCGAAGACCGAAAAATCGCTCTCGGAGTTCCTCCGTCCCGAATTTCTCAACAGGGTCGACGAGGTAATCGTGTTCAATCCGCTGACGAAAGAAAATTTCGACGCGATATCGGTAATCATGCTGTCGGATCTTGCCGGAGTGCTTGCGGAGAAGGGGATCTCCCTTTCGTGGACTCCGGGAGTCGCGAAATACGTTTCGGAGAATTCTTATTCGGAAAAATACGGAGCGCGCAACATGCGCCGCTTTATCCAGCGCAGTATCGAGGATCCGCTCGCC
>CACZSP010000284.1 GCA_902783905.1 uncultured Ruminococcus sp. | reverse complement strand
GGCAGGGGCAGAAGGATTCGAACCCACGACCAACGGTTTTGGAGACCGCGACTCTACCAGCTGAGCTATACCCCTGTATATTCGATTGTGTTTTGAGACGCAAAATATTATAGCACATCGCAGGAAGAAAAGCAAGTTTTTTTTTCGTTCCGGCAGGTTTTTGCGGAAAGAATCGGAAAAAGGCGTGAATAATCAGGATTTTTAAGAAAAAAGAGATTGCTTTTTCCGGCGGAAAAAACAAATGTTTTTCCGGCGGAAAAAACAAAACTCTTGACATAAACGCCCCGAGATGATAAAATATTTATGAATAATAATATTGTGGAGGTATATGATGAAGCACGTAAAGACTCTCAAGACCCGCAACCTCTGCGAAAGCGCAAAGAACGGCGGATGCGGCGAATGCCAGACTTCCTGCCAGTCCGCCTGCAAGACCAGCTGCGGAATCGCAAACCAGAAGTGCGAAAAAAAGAAGGAAAACAAGCGGTAAGCAGACGTCGCGATCGCGATTAAGCTCCCTTTCTTTCGGAGAAACACGGCATTACCGCACAATTCGCCCAACGCGGCCTGACGGCTCGTTTGGCGCCTGTTTTTCGTCGAAACGCTGTAATACAGACAGTATTACCGAGTTTTTCAACAAAAACCAGGCGAAAAACGATCCCGATGCTCCGCGAACGCGAATTGTGCGGTATTGCCTTTTCAACCCGCTTTTTTTGCGCGGGAAGCACCCGAAAACAATTATTCGGAACGGAACGGAAAAATGGTACATCAGTACAAACTTAACGGATACAATATTGTTATCGACTCCTGCTCGGGCAGCATCCACACGGTGGACGATATCGCTTTCGACCTTATCTCGGTTTACGAAAGCAAAAGCCGCCGCGGCGCCCTCTCGTATCTTTCGAAAAAATACGCCGGCGTTTCGCGGGAGGAGCTGGGTGAGCTTTACGACGATATCACGTCGCTGAAGGACTCGGGACAGCTGTTCACTCCCGATACTTTCGAACCGATGGCGAAGGATCTGAAAAAGAAGACGTCGGGCGTGATCAAGGCGCTTTGTCTGCACGTCGCCCACACCTGCAATCTCAACTGCTCCTACTGCTTCGCAAGCCAGGGAAAATACCACGGCGAGCGCGCGCTTATGAGCTTCGACGTCGGACGCAGGGCGCTGGATTTCCTTATCGAAAACTCGGGGAAGCGCCGCAATCTCGAGGTGGATTTTTTCGGCGGCGAGCCGCTGATGAATTTCGACGTGGTAAAACGTCTCGTGGAGTACGCAAGGTCGGTCGAGAAGGAGAAGGGAAAGAACTTCCGCTTTACGCTGACGACCAACGGCATGCTCATAAACGACGACGTGATCGATTTCTGCAACAGGGAATGCTCGAACGTCGTGCTCAGTCTTGACGGACGGAAGGAGATACACGACAGGTTCAGAGTCGATTACGCCGGGCGCGGAAGCTTCGACAGGATCGTCCCGAAGTTTCAAAAGCTCGTCGCCGCCCGCGGAGGGAAGAACTACTATATCCGCGGGACCTTCACTCACGCCAATCCGGATTTTCTCGAGGATATAAAAACGATGCTCGATCTCGGCTTCACCGAACTGAGCATGGAGCCGGTGGTATGCGCGGAGGACGATCCCGCGGCGCTGACGCCGGAAGACCGGGAGACCGTCTGCCGACAGTACGAGGAGCTCGCACGGCTGATGCTCGAGCGCGAAAAAGAGGGACGCCCCTTTACCTTTTATCACTATATGATAGACCTTGAGGGCGGTCCCTGCATATACAAAAGGATATCCGGATGCGGTTCCGGGACCGAATATATGGCGGTCACCCCGACGGGAGATCTCTACCCATGCCATCAGTTCGTCGGCGAGAAAAAATATCTGCTGGGCAATATATACGACGGTATTACCAACCGGGAGGCGCAGTCGGAATTCGCCGACTGCAACGTTTACGCCCGGGAGGAGTGCCGCGACTGCTGGGCGAAGCTTTACTGCTCGGGAGGGTGCGCCGCCAACGCCTACCACGCGACGGGTTCGGTCGCCGGGGTTTACAAGGCCGGATGCGATCTTTTCAGAAAGCGCATCGAATGCGCTATAATGCTCAAGGCGGCAGAAGCCGACGAACAGGGGACCGAATGAAGGTGACGCCATGTCAGATACCCCGATAAGCGATTTTCTCGATGCCTACGTCCGGCGGGGCGCCTCGCGCTTTCACATGCCCGGACACAAGGGAAGGGGAGGAATCGCCGAAAAATACGATATCACCGCGACCGACGGTGCGGATTCCCTTTATTTTGCCGACGGAATAATCGCCGAAAGCGAAAAAAAAGCGTCGGCCGCCTTCGGTTGTCCAACTTTTTATTCGACCGAAGGTTCGTCTCTTCCGATAAGGGCGATGCTTTATCTCGTCTGCGCCGGGAAGCGGGATCCTGTGATCCTTGCCGCGAGAAACGTGCACAAGACCTTCGTTTACGCCTGCGCTTCTCTCGGTGCGGATATCGATTTTCTTGACGGCGGGAACTCCTTCCTTTCCGCCGAGACGCGCCCCGGAGAGCTGGCGGCGGCGCTTGAGCGGCGGCGGTACGACGCCGTGTTCATAACGTCTCCCGATTATCTCGGAAAGATCGCCGACGTTCGCGCCATTTCGGAGGTCTGCCGGCGTGCGGGAGTGCCTCTGCTCGTCGACGCGGCGCATGGAGCGTATCTGAAATTTCTTTCGCCTTCGCTTTTCCCGATTGATCTCGGCGCCGATATCTGCTGCACATCCGCCCACAAGACGCTTCCGGTGCTGACGGGCGGCGCGTATCTGCATCTGCGCGAGGGATTCGTGAAGACGGCTGACGACGTAAAGCACGCCATGTCGGTTTTCGCGTCGACAAGTCCGTCGTATCTGATACTCCGGTCGCTTGACCTGATGAACGCCCGCTTCGACTCGTTCGGGGAGGATATCGCACGCTTTCTGCCGCGGGTCGACCGGATCAGGGGTATTCTTGTTTCGCGCGGGATCGAAACCTTCGGCGACGAGCCGATGAAGATAACCGTCTGCCCCAAAAGCTTCGGATACACCGGAGACCGGTTTGCCGCCGAGCTTACGAAAAAAGAGATATACGTTGAGTTTCACGACCCCGACCGGTGCGTTCTTCTGCCGTCTCCTTCCAATTCGCGGAAGGATATGAAAAAACTGGCGGACGCGCTCGCCGGAATACAGCGCCGCGATCCCGTGACCGTATCGCCTCCGCCTCCTCCGCGCCGGAGGAAGGCGATGACCGTCCGCGAGGCCCTGACGGCGGAAGGCGAGGCCGTTCCCGCCCGGGAAAGCGAAGGAAGGATCCTTCAGGACGCCTGCCTGTCCTGCCCGCCGGCGGTACCGGTGGCGATGAGCGGGGAAGTGATCGGCCGCGACACCCTGGAGGCGTTCGATTATTACGGAATAAAGACCGTCAGGTGCGTCGCCCTGACGAACGTGGAGGAAAAGAGATGAGAATACTCGTCGCCGAGGATGAAAAGCGTCTGTCCGACGCCCTCTGCCAGATACTGAAGGAACAGAAATACTCGGTCGACGCGGTTTACGACGGTATCGACGCCCTGGCGTACGCGGAAGGCGGGATATACGACGTGATAGTGCTCGACGTTATGATGCCCGGCAAAACCGGGCTTGAGGTCCTTTCGGAAATCAGAAGAAAAAAGAACCCCGTCCCCGTGCTTATCCTTACGGCTCTGGACTCGCTTACCGACAAGGTCCGGGGTCTCGACGCGGGAGCGGACGATTATCTGACGAAACCCTTTTCGCCGGAGGAGCTGCTTGCGAGAATACGCGTTCTGACCCGCAGGAAAGGTGAGATAGTCAGCGACGTTCAAAGCATCGGAGATCTTGAGTTCGACGTCTCGTCTTCGGTCCTCTGCTGCACGAAAACCGGAAAAAGCATACGTCTCAACTTCAAGGAAACGGCGCTTTTCCGCATTCTCTCCGACAGCGCAGGCCGGGTGATACCAAAGGAAACGCTGGTAAACAAGGTCTGGGGATACGACGCCGACCTGTCGGGCAACAATCTCGAGGCGTACGTTTCCTTCCTGCGCCGCAAGCTTGCCTTTATCGGTTCGGGCTGCGCAATAGTATCCCGCAAGAAGATGGGGTACAGACTGGATCCGTCAGATGACTGAAAAGCTTAAAAAACGAATCATACTCGCCGGAATGATTCTGTCCGGGGCGGTGCTTCTTCTGATCGTTGCCGTCAATCTCGTGAACGTGTACAATACCGAAATCCGGCAGATCGAGTCTTCTCTCGACAGGACTGGCTCTTTCTGGCAGGAAAGGATCAGGGAGACGGGACACAGACCCGAGGGATCCGGACCCCGTCCCGGCGACGGAAACGATCCGGGCGGCCGTTCGGGTATGAGACGCGAGGAGATCCCGTCGGTCTACTCCTTCGCCGTCTTCTGCGCTCCCGGCGGGGAAATAACGGAAGTTTTTTCGGCGGGGCAGGAACCCGATTCGCAGACGGTGTCGGAAGCCGTTGCCGCAGCCGCGGAGACCGGATCGGAGGCGGGCACCCTGCGCCGGCTTTCGCTGGCTTTCAGAAGGACGGACGGCGCAACAGGCAGCGTATACACGTTTGCCGACACCTCCGGAATGAAGGACAGGATCGTCCGAACGGCGTCGGTGTCGGCGGTACTGGCCGCGGCCGGACTCCTGCTCTTTTATTTCGCTTTACGGTTCCTTGCCGGAAGGGCGGTGAAACCGGTGGAGGATGCCTGGGAATCCCAGAAGCAGTTCGTCGCCGACGTATCCCACGACCTGAAAACGCCGCTGACGGTCATACTGGCAAACAGCCGGATCCTCCGTTCCCACGGTGACGATACCGTCTCTTCTCAAAAGAAATGGATCGACGGTACCGAGGAGGAGGCGATCCGTATGGAAAAGCTCGTCGAAAGCATGCTCGAGCTTGCAAGGTCCGAGTCCGGGAGCGACGCGCCTGTCCTGTCCGACGTTTCGGCGTCGGATATCTGCTCCGGGTGCGTGCTCGAACTCGAGCCGGTCGCCTTCGACCGAGGCGTAACGGTCGAATCGGATATACCCGACGGGATCGTCTGCCGCGCCGATCCTGATTCGCTTGAAAGGGTCGTGACGATACTTGTAGAAAACGCCGTAAAATACAGCCCTGAGGGCGACACGGTGCGTCTTTCACTTTCAAAAACGCAGAAAAACGTGAAAATCACGGTTGAAAATCACGGAGAACCGATAAAAAAAGAAGACCTGCCTCACGTCTTCGAGCGGTTTTACCGCAGCGACAGATCGAGAAGCACGCCGGGGTTCGGGCTCGGGCTGGCGATCGCGAAAAACCTGACCGGGCGTATGGGCGGAAGGATATCCGCCGAAAGCGATCCCGGGGGAACGGTTTTTTCGGTCATACTTCAGTGAATATACGGCAACTGCGGACCGCCCGTGCGTCGGGCATTCCGCGGTTGCCGTTTATTCGGTGTATCGGTTTTTCGGTAAGCGTTTTTTATGAAACAGCGTCCGTTTTCCCGTCGGTCCCGTATTCCGCGCTTCCGAAAGCGAGGT
>CACZSP010000283.1 GCA_902783905.1 uncultured Ruminococcus sp. | reverse complement strand
TTCGACGTCATAACAGGCGCAAAAAGAGCCGTCAAGACGCGTGCGTTGAATTGTGCGGTATTGCCTATAATGTTTTTTATTCAAAACGCTTGACCGTGGTTGTGTCAATAAGTTTGTGTAAATAGATCCTGAACAATGCGTTTGTAAAAAAGAATTGACAATCACCGCTCAAATTGATATAATTATAATGCAATAAAATTTTATGAGGGTGTCCCGCGGACGCCCGGAAGCATGCCGGCGACCGTTCCGGCGATCTGTTTTCGAGAACGATGAGCGAAGAGTTAAATGAAGAGTTAAATATAGAAGAAAGCCGGCTTTCGGAAGAGTTTTCGGTATACTCCGAATTCAACTCAAGCGCGAGAGCGGAGGAGTTTGCGAGCTACTCCTCGGAGGGCGGATATCTGGCTCCCGAGGACTCGCTCCGGGGCGGCGAAACGCAAAAGGACTTTACCGCGCGTCATGCCGCCGTCATGCGGAACAGCAGAAACCGGCTCGGGCGCCTTCTCGGAATGCTCGCGACCGTTGCCGGCACCGGTTTTGCCGTTATAATCGCCATAACCACGATGATTATAGCCGACGTGACCGGTTACACGGCGACTCCCGACTCGCTGGAAGTCAAACTGAGTCTTTACTCGTCGCAGGACGACACCGAATTCGAAGCGGTCCTGTCCGGCAAAGACGGAGTCGCCGTCAGTTCGGTCAGCTTCGACCGGAACGCGGAAACTCTTATGTTTTCCGGCCTTTCTCCGGGCGGGCTTTACTATCTGGAAATATTCGGGGGCGGGAAATCGCTTCTCAAACTCAATTATCTGCTTCCGACGCAGGAGTCCGACCCCGATCCCGAGAAGGATCCCGAGACCGAACCTGTTACCGAACCCCTTCCGATTCCTTCGGTAACAGTCAGGGGAAGCGAAACGACCTTCAGTTCGTTCACGCTCAGATTCAGGACCGAAAACGTCGATCCGTCCGCCCTCAGCGTCTTTATTGACGGACAGCAAAAAGACGCGCAGGCGGAAGACGATTCTCTGGTCCTGGCGGCGGACGGACTTGATCCGGATACGGAATACACGGTAAGCGTCACCGACGCTGACGGCAACGAACTGTATTCCGGCTCCGTCACAACCGGAAAGCGCACTCCCGCTCAGATCGCCATCCTTTCGCATTCGATCGATCTGGGGGGCGCGGAACTTGAGTTTTCCTACGTCAACCCGGACGGCAACGACGTCAGCGCGAAACTGGACGGAAAAGATATCAGTTTCACCGCCGCGGACGAAAAGATCGTTCTGTCGTTCAACGACCTGGCGGAGAACTCTCAGCACACCGTCGAATTCTTCGACTGGGACGGCTCGACGATCGTTTCCTATCCTTTCGCGACCAGAGCGAGGGAGGCCGCGTCTGTCACGCTGGATTCTTCCGACGTCGGATTTGACAGCGCAAAACTCGTTTTCACGATAAACAACCCCGACGCGAACGCGATAACCCTGCAATTCGACGACCTGGATCCGGCTGAACTGCCGGAAGACGAAACAAGCTGCGTCGAGGAATACGACGACCTCGTCAGCGGCGAGACCCACACCCTTGTGTTTACCGACTGGGACGGGACGGTGCTCCTGTCATACTCGTTCGCCGCGAGAGAAAGAACTCCGGCGTCTGTGACCTTCACCTCGGTCAGCGCCGGATTCAACCGGATCACCGCTGCGCTGTCGGTCGACAACCCGGACGGCAACACGCTGGAGCTCCGGCTTAACGGCGACCGCGTCGACGCGGACCTCTCGGGATCCGCTCCCTCGATTGACCTCACCGGTCTCAGTCCGAGGACGGCCTACACCCTCACGGTCGCCGACCTGTCGCTCGGGACCGACGCGGCAACTGCAGGCGCGGATACCGGCACGTCGCTCACGTGGTCTCAGGACGGCAACGGCAACGCGACCTTCACGCTGACCGATGAGTTCACGGCGGAGTATCCGGCGTCGTCCGTATCGCTGGCGCTCAATGACGGATTCGGAGCGGCGATACCGGTGACGTCCAACGGTTCGGGAGGATTCACCGCGACGGCGGCCGACATCGTCTACGGCGACACCTACACGGTCGCGCTCTACTCGGGAGGAAATACCGCAGATTCGCTGAACGCCTATCTGACCGGAAAGGCAAGACCGTCGTTCACGATCTCGTATACGGGATATCTGCCGGCGACCACGGCGCAAGCGCTGGCGGACACCGATTACCACGTAAGCGGTACGACGTACCCGACTCACATGTACCTTCTCTCGTCCGGCTATATCGAGCCGTTCGACGAACAGCTGAACGACCCGGACGGAACCGTGAAGCGCAACTGGTCGGCCCTGGTTATCAAAGACCCGCAGGGCCGGGTGACCGGTATTATAGTGACCGGATTCGAAAGAGACACGAGCATCACCCGGCTCGGCGAGGAGGTCGAGCTCTACTTCCAACAGGAAAACGACCAGCCCCAGACCCTTGTTGCCGGGACCTATACGGCTGCGCTCTATACCGTCGGCGGATACAGCCAGCATGAGATGGAAAACGTCATTTGGGGCGACGGAAACAACAAAGAACCCACCGCCGCGGAGATCGCGGCCGTGTTCACCGGAAACGGAAGACGCATCTCGTCCGAGGTCAGATTCACTGTCGCAAACACGACTCCTCTCGGCGACGCGTATTTCTACTCCACGAGCGACCCAATAATCGACAGGACCAACGATAATACGTCATACTACTTCTCGTGCTCCTATTATCCTGTGACCGACGGCACGACCGAGGGCTTCCTGGCGCTGGTATCCGCATCCGATCCCTCGACTCCTCTGACTCTCGACCATCCGGACGCCGACGCGGGCAACCCGACCAGGATCTCGCTCGGAAAAGACGGGAACTACGGCATAAGGATCGAACGGCTCACCGTGCCGACGACAGGACCGGTCTACGCGATAATCTACAGCGGGACATTCTCGCCGTCTAACTTCCTGTACGTTCAGTACATAGATCCGCAGTAACCGCGCGGCGGGCGTCCGCCGGCGTTACGATAAAACGAATTCATTTTATAACGTTTCCATATTTGTTTAAGAAAGGATCAAAGCTATGATCGCCTTCAAAGAAAAATCCGAAAAAACGCAGAAAACGGTAAGGATCGTATTCGCGGTATTTCTTCTCTGCCTTGCCGCTGCTTATTTTGTTCTCCTGATCGGAGGGCCGTTCTTCTTCGGCAAAGACAGCCGGATATACAGAAGTCTGAATCCCTTCAGTCAGGCGGGTGACTACATCAAATGGATAAGGATCGTCAGTTACGGATTCTTCTTCATCACCATCGGCTATCTGCTCAGAGTCTTCATCAGCTGGATACAGTCATTTATGAAAAAGGGCAAGGCGATCTTAAATCTTCTCGGATCCTTCATCAAATACCTGTCGGTGCTGATATTCGTCTTCGCGACGCTCAGAGCCTTCAACGTCGACACGGGCACGCTTCTCGCCGGCATCGGGATCCTGTCCCTGATAGTCGGTCTCGGCGCCCAGCCGCTTATCGAGGACGTTATCTCCGGACTGTTCATAGTGTTTGAGAACGTCTTTGACGTCGGCGATATAATTATCGTTGACGGCTTCCGCGGAACTGTTCGCGACATCGGTATCAGGACCACCCGGCTCGAGGACACCGCCGGCAACTTCAAGATCATAAACAACTCGGATCTAAGGACGGTGATAAACCTTACCGACCACCTCACTCTTGTTCCCTGCACCGTCCAGATAGAATACGGAGAGTCGATCGAACGCGTAGAAGCGGTCATCAAGGATCACCTTGAAGAGATCGGAAAAGCGATCCCCGACATAGCCGAAGGTCCCTTCTACAAGGGAGTGTCGCAGCTCGGCGCATCCGGCGTGGAACTGAAATTCGTCGCCAGATGCGAGGAGGCGTCGAGATTCCAGGTGGAAAGGGATATGAACAGGCAGTTCAAGCTTCTCTTCGACGCGCACGGAATAAACATTCCGTTCACTCAGGTTGTCATTCATCAGCCGATCTCGTTTGAAGAGCCCGACGAGAGCGACAGGAGCAAATCGCACGAACTGGTAAAGGAACAGCGGGAAATATCTGCCGAAGCTTCGGACAACGATTATAAATCGTAAGATAAGTCCGCAAAAATAAATCCTTGACAAAAAAGCGGTAATAGAGTATAATATTCAAGTATCGCTTTGCGAAGAGCCGTCATACCGGCGCCGGACGCTCTGCTTCGGCAACCGCCTGCGTCTTCGCTTAACTCGTACAGGAGGTCAGGTAATGATAGAAACCATCCTCGGGATAATTCTTGTGGTTCTTGCCGCGCTGATTATAGTCTCGGTTCTGCTTCAGTCCGGAAAAGACAGTCAGATGACCGGCGTTATCACCGGCTCGACCGAAACTTTCCTCGGCAAAGACAGAAGCTCGCGCCTTGACAAGGTACTCAACAAGATCACGCCCATTCTTTCAGGCGTGTTCGCCTTGATCTGCCTTATCATGTACGTCTGGGTAATAAAATAATTATCCCGCAAAAACATACCGGCGGGGCGGAGACCGTTTGATCTCCGCCCCGCCGGTATGTTTTATTTCATTAAGAAATACCGCACAATCCGACGAACGCGAATCGTGCGGTATTGTATTAACTTCAGTCGTCGAAGATGGGCATCAGGGCGTCGATAAGTCTCGTCGTGGACTTTCTGATCGTCTGGGCGTTGCTCGACCAGTTTCCGCCGGCGATGCACTGGTTGCGGAACTGCGGATAGAAATTTCCTATCGAGTAGTTGAACAGCCGTCCGAGGTCGAAAGCGATACCGCCGCGAAGGATGTCGTACATTCTCGAGGTCGTCGAATCCTGGCTGTATCTGGTCTTCATCGTAAGCTCGAAGAGGACGGGAGTGACCGAGCGGTAGCTCTCGGAAGCAAGCGCCTCGAGAAGAGCGCCCGACTCCTCTTTGTTTTCCGAGGTCTTGTTGATAGCGTAGAAATTGTAGGGATAACGCAGGTTGGTGACGTAACCGGGCTGATCGGCGTCGTACTTCGGAAGCGGAACGAGTCCGTAATCGAATTCGATCTTGGTTCCTACGTTGCGGACGATCTGAGTTCCGTCGATGACGAAGAGCGAGCGGCGCTCGTAAAAGATCGCCTTCTCGTCGGCGGACGTCGACGAGGTGTGATAATTGTAGCCTTCGTTAAAGAACGTTCCGAGCTTTGCGACTATGTTGGCGGTGCGCTCGCCGAGGAAATCATCGGAAAGCTTCAGATTGCCGTCGGCGTCCTTGTCGATCGAAATGACGCCGCAGGAGTTGAGGAAGGCGTCGAGGCAGGCGTTGTATGCGACCATTCCGTAGATGCGGTCGGCTTCGGTCTCGCCCGAAACGAACTGCTTGCAGACCTCGATGAACTTGTCGAGCACCCATTCGTTGTTGTCGACAAGGTCGTAGAGGGTGTATCCCATGCGGGCGGCCTCCCACATTTCCTGGTTGAAGAAGGCGCCGGACATGTACCAGAGAAGGTTGGTCGAAATGTCGCCGGTGGCGAACAGAAGCTTGCCCTTGATGGTGCATTCGTCGGTCAGAGCCTGGGGCCACCAGGGCTTAGAAACGTTGAAATACTCGGTGTCGAGAAGATTTCCGCAAAGCCCGTTGACGGCAAGATAGGGAATCGTCCGGCTGTAGGCGGCGTAAATGTCGTATTCGGGAGTGCCCGCGGCTACGTCGCTCTGAGCTCTTTTCAGGAAAACGTTCTGGTTTTTGTCGTTTCCTTCGCAGCCCTCGTATTTGACGGTCAGGCCGAGCCGGTTCTCGACGTTGGCGTTTCTCCTGAATATGGCGTCGTTGACGGCTTCACCGGTCGTATCCTCGGCAAAGAATTCCTGAGTCGAGTATTTCAGGTCGTAAAGCATCGTCAGCGTCTTGTCAAGATTGAGCTTTTCCGGAAGAGCGTCGGGCTCGAAGCCGTCGCCGGCTTCGTCGGTCGTCGCGTCGCCGGGATCGCCGCTCTGGTCGGAGGAGGCGGTCGAAGCTGCCGGATCTCCGGTATTAACCGGATCGGTCGTCGGATTTCCGCAAGCCGCAAGTACCGGAACAAGAAGCAGAACCGTCAGCAGCAGAACCGCCGTGCGCATAAGTTTCATAAATAATTACCTCTCTTTCGGGGGGATTATTGTATATTATTGAATCCGATAGGAAACGAAGCGCGAAAGCGCCTCTTCGACAGGGCCGATCTCCGGGTGCCATTTTCTCTCCCATTCGAGAGAACAGCAGCCGTCGAAGGAACGGCGCGCGAGGGAGGATATCATCCCGCGGATATCAAGATCGCCGTCGCCGGGAAGGCAGAGTCCGCCTCCGCGGCGAAGATCCTTGATATGAACGTGCCTGACAAGCGGGAAAAATTCGTCAAGGAAGGACTCCCAGCCGTCGCCGTAGGTCGGATCGGTGTGAGCCACGTCCCAGATAAGGCCGAAGCGACCGCCCGACAGCCGGTCGGCGACAGCGGACAGCGAGTCCCGGGTATTGAAATCTCCGTGGACTTCCAGAAGAACGGTAACGCCGGTGCCTTCGATATTCCGCATAAGCGCGGCGATGCCGTCGGCCACGCGGCGAATTCCCTCTTCCCTGTCCCCGGTTATCCTGTTGCCGAAAACCCGGATATAAGGACAGCCGAGAGAAGCGGCGGCGGACGCCGCGAAAATTCCCCCGTCAAGAGCGTCGCTGAGCTTTGACGGATCGTGAAAGGAACAGGAAGTGCCGATGCAGGCGACTTTGATCCCCGCTTCGCCGAGCAGACGGCGCGTGCCGGATATCTTGTCGGAAGAAAACTCGGGGATCTTTCTGTTGTCGAGAATGCCGCCGATCCCTCTGAATTCGAGGGAGCCGACCGAAAACATCTTCGCCGTTCCGATTATCCGCTCAAGCGGATAATCGTGACATCCGAGGGTGGAAAAGCAGGATTTCGGAAGCAATCACATGCTCCTTCCGCCTCCGCCGTGGGAGACGCCTGACGAGGAGGTATGGTGACCGCCGCCGCCTCCGCCGCGGGAGGAGGAATCGGTATCGCGTCTGACGCGGGAAACGGTGGCGTAAAGGAAGACCTCCTGGGCGTTCGTCACGGCCATGCTGCCGTTTTTTACGTAGTTTCCGGCTTCCTGCTGGCGCTCGACGCTTACCAGCTGGCGTTTGAGCTTGCCGACGTGTATGAAGGCGACGATAAGACCGACGATAAGCGAAATGATCGCGTATCTGAACACGGGAAGCCCCTCCATCCGCAGTTCGGCGGCCGGAGTACTTATAAGGTGAGCCGACATATCGGCGTATGTCTTGAAGCAGCCGAGGTATTTATCCTGTCTGAAATCGCTCTCGATCGCGTCGAAAATATCGTCGGCGTCGATCCGGTATTCGGCGGAACCCGCTGTGCTGATCCAGGTCTCTTTTTTCGTTCCGTTTATGTAACGAAGGAAAAGAACGCCGTCCTTCGAATAGCCGTTCTTATCGTAATAGTCGTCCGCGTAATCCATCATCGATTTTCCGCGGAGATTGTTTATCGACACGACTACGATATCCGCTCCCGCCTCGGCGCTTTTCGTCTTAAGATAGGCGCGGAGCTCGCGCTCCTCGGCGTCGGTAAGTATATCGGCAAGGTCGACGACGAGATCGCCCGGCTCGCCCTTCATTTCCTGTCCGGCCAGCCGCCAGTATTTCAGGCATCCGTCGGCGTACTTGGTAAACGCCGTAATATAGTCGTCGTTGTCCAGATCGCTGTCGAAGGAATCGTAAAGCGCCTGACGGTCCTCGCTCTGCATGTAACCCTGCATTTTACCGTAGGCGATCATGTAATACTTGTAGTCTCCGTTATCCTCGCAGATCACGAAAACAAGTCCGTCCGGCAAATAGGTGCCGTTTTCAAAGGCGTCGTCAAGCGCGTACTGCGGAGACGCGTTTTCCGCGGTCGCCCGTGTCGTCATAACGACGAAATCGGCTCCCGCCTCGGCGCTGCGGCTCTCGAGGACCGAGCATATACCCGCCTTTTCGGTGTCCGAAAAGAGGCCGAGACCGTCGACCGCGTATTTATCGGAGGCGGCACCCGCAGGGAGCGGAAGAAGGATACAAAGGGAAAGGATCGCGAACGCCGCGAGGACCGCGGCTGATAATCTTCCGATAATCTTTTTCATCGCGCACCTCACCCGAAAAATCCCAGAAGGCGAAGCAGAACGAGGATACCGAAGGTAATCCCCGCCCCGATAAGGAGAGACAGGAAGAAACTTCTGTTCTTCGCTCCCTTGTCGCAGGGAAGATTGCCGACGAACTTTCCGCTCTGACCGTTCATGGCAAACAGATAATTCTGACCGTTCCACGTGGTCGCCATCAGCCACATCGGAAGGAGAACGTATTTCATCGAACCGTTTTTCGTGGTGATGTTCGACTGCTCGGCGGTAACCGACGAGTACCCCTCGACCGTTGCCGCAAAGGCCCTTTCGGTGCTTTTTTTGATACGTTCGTTGGCGCGCGGACGGCAGTCCTCCGACTCCACGTCGTACCTGTCGGCGAGAAAGCCGGCGAGATAGGCGGTCTGAAAGTCGCGCAGGTCGTCGTAGCGGTAGGGCTCGACCGATTCGGTCACGTCGTTGTCTATCTTGCTGGATCCGTCCACCGGAACCATTTCAAACGAAATGCTGCCGGAACGCAGGACCGAGTAAAAACTGGTTTTCGTATAAATATAAGAATTGTCCGACCAGCTGGTTACACGGGTGGCGCGGTATCTGATATTGGCGTCGATATCCGAATCGAAGAGCCAGTAGGGTACGTAAACGCCCTTGATACTGTCGAGCTTCGCTTCGGTCTTGAAGGCGCGCGGAAGCAGCTTTTTGCCCTCCAGGTGTTTGCGGAAGCCCGCCTTCGCCGCCTCCTTGTCAAGCTTGAAAGGAATGATGTAATCGGGTTTGAGGTCTCCGCGGTACTGCCCCATGATGACGACCGGATTGCCGCAGAAGGGGCAGGAGGTCGCCGCCATCGATTCGTCGCCGACGATTTCTCCGCCGCACGACTTGCAGACGTAAACGCGCATTCCCTCGGTTTCTTCGTCTCCCCACGCGCCGGCTTCGGATTCCCACTGTATGTTGTCGTCCCCGTCGGTGCTCTGAAGAACGGCGTCGTATCCCTGAAGGGTCTCAAGTTCGAACTCTGTGTCGCAGTACGGACATTTAAGCTTCTGCAGATCGGGATCGAAGGCAATCGCTCCTCCGCAGCAGGGGCACTTGTATTCCTGTAAAACCGCCATTTGCTTTCCTTTCGGTGAAATTTTTGATAGTTGCGGGCAATCGCCGCCGGTCAGTTCTTCTCTCCGCGGGAGAACGCTTCGCGCAGTTTTGCGGTGTTTTCTTCGATCGAACCGCCCTTTGCGAAAATGCTCGAGCTGCCCGCCACGAAAATATCCGCTCCGGCGCGTCTCATCTTTTCGGCGTTTTCGAAGCTTACGTTGCCGTCCACCTCGAT
>CACZSP010000282.1 GCA_902783905.1 uncultured Ruminococcus sp. | reverse complement strand
CGGTCGTGACCGGAGGAGCCTTTTCTATCCTGACCGTTACAGCCTCGGCTCCCGAGTCGAATTTTACTCCCAGCGGAAGTTTCAGAGATGAAAGCTGCACCGTAACAGTCTCGGGCGTCGAATCGGAAACGGTCAGAAGATTTATCTTTTTCATTCCCGATACGCTGAGAGCATCTCCGATGACAGGCAGAACATCGGCGGAAGGGGTCACCTTGACGCTGTCTTTATCGAATCCGGCGGCAAAATCCCAGGAAAGCGGGATATTAGCCGACATCAGCACTTTGACCGAAACGTCCGCCGTCTCACGGTCGACCTTTATGAACTCGGATTTGACGGTCATTCCGTTTTCGTCGACAAGCTGCAGAGGCGCAACCGATTCAAAGCTCGAGGTAATCCATCCCGACGACAGATCGACGAGAGCCACTGCCCTTTTAATCTTTGAAACGACTGCCGCGGGTCCGCTGACCGAGACTTCGGTGATGTCGGGGGTGATGCTGTCGATTATGATATTGTCGTTTTTCGAGTAATTAATCAGCTCGTTGACGACGGGAACGACAACTGTTTTACGCCCGTCGGTATAGATGGTAATCTCAGCCGGAGTGTGAGAAACGAGAGAGACCTTGTCCGGAAGGCTGAGTTTTACAGGAACCACGTGCCTTCCGCTCTCCTTGAGCGAGGACACGTCGACGTACGCCTTGAATTCGGAGTTCTCAAGGTTCGTTATGTCGCTGCGCAGCCCGCGCACGGTAATGCTGACCATGCTTTCGCTCTGGTCGTAAACCGACATCTCGCTCTCGGAAGCAAGAACTTCCTCGCCTTCTATCTTGATTGCGACCAGACTGAAGGTTTTCTCGTAATCCTCTTTTGAATTGTTTACAACGTAGACCCAGATCAGAAGAGCCGCGACGAGGCAGATGATCCGGGGTATTATCATCAGCCGCTTTTTTTCCACCGGCTCAACAAATTCGCCGTTTTCTGCGCGGTCGATATCCTTTTCCGTCATTTTCTGCCTCCCGATCTTTTTTTCTTCTTTTCCTTACCGCTGTTCTGTCTGCGGGCCAGAACGTCCTCGGGGATAAGCGCGTTGACGATCTCCTGCTTCAGCGAACTGTAGTTGTAATTGCTGACGAGAGTTCCCGCCGTAGCGATAGAAATAGTCCCGGTCTCTTCTGAAACGACTATGACGAAAGCGTCGCTGACTTCGCTCAGCCCGATCGCGGCGCGGTGTCTCGTACCGAGATCCTTGTTGACGTCGGCTGAAGACAGCGGAAGGTAGCATCCGGCGGCGTAGACCCGCCTTGCCCGTATAATGACAGCCCCGTCGTGAAGCGGCGCCTTGTTGAAAAAGAGATTGCGCAGAAGCATCTGAGAAGGTTCGGCGTTAAGTATGACTCCCTGCCCCATGTAATCGCCGAGTTTGGTGTCCCGCTCGATGACTATCAGCCCGCCGGTCCGGGTCCTTGACAGTGAATCGCATACGGCGGCAACGGTATCGGCAAGCTCGAGCACCGCTTTGTAATCGTTGTCGGTAAAGGTCTTCAGCGTGCGCATGGGAGAGCTTCCGACGCGTTCGAGAACGGCACGCAGGTCAGACTGGAATATTATGATGATCGCAATAAGACCGACCTGATAGAAATTCCGGAAGATGTACTGCATGGCGCGGAGATTGAAAAGATTTGCGGCGACCATGGCGGCAATGAAGAAAAGAAGCCCCACGGCAAGCCGTCCCGCGCGCCTCTGCCTTATGAATTTGTAGATCCAGAAAAGGATGACGGCAAGTATCAGTATGTCGATCACGTCGACTATTCCGATCTCCGCCAGAGCGCCGAGAAGGTTGTTCCCGAAAAATTCGACGACGCGCCCAAAAAACTGACTTATTTTTTCCGGCATTTTTCACTCCGTGTCCGTTTTAATCGGTGTATAATAACCCTATGATAATCATACATAGTAATTATATCATCTTTTATCAATATTTTCAATAACCTGCGGGACAAAAAGGAAAAAAATAACGGTGTTGCATACTTCATTGAATGAATCATGTTGACACGCACTGCGCTTTATGATAAAATTATCCGCGGTAAAGGAAAAATCAGCCGCACGGAAACGCCGTCGGCCGGAGGAAAAAAGATGCTTGAAAAACTTAAACGCGAAGTATACGAGGCAAATCTTTTTCTTGTCGAAAAAGGGCTGGTGATCAACACCTGGGGAAACGTCAGCGGACGCGACCCAGAGACCGGACTGATCGTGATCAAACCGTCCGGAGTGGATTACGCGGATATGCGCCCGTCCGATCTTCCGGTGATCACCCCGGCAGGGGAACGGATCGAAGGAGAAATGCGTCCCTCATCCGACACTCCGACTCACCTTGAAATTTACAGAGCATTTCCGTACGTTTTCGGCGTAGCTCACACTCACAGCGTGTACGCGACGGTCTTTGCCCAGGCGCGCCGCCCGATCCCTCCTCTCGGCACCACGCACGCCGATTATTTCCCGGGAGAGGTCCCCGTCACGCGTCTGCTGACGCCCGCGGAGATCGCCGGAGAATACGAAAAAAACACAGGTCTGGTAATTGTCGAAAGCATACAAAAAGGCGGCGCCGGAATGCGCGCCTGCCTTGTCGCAAGTCACGGACCTTTTACCTGGGGAAAAGACGCGGGCGAAGCCGCCGACGTTTCCTACGTGCTTGAAACGGTCGCCCGCATGGCGTATCTGACCGAAACGCTTTCCGCGGTCCCCTTCCCCGCGCCGATGCAGGATGAACTCCTCGACAGGCATTACAGCCGCAAGCACGGACCCGGAGCGTATTACGGACAGTGAAATAAATGAAATACAAACGGAGCTGCCGTATTCCCTTGAACAGGTTTAAAGCAGCTCCGTTTTTTGCTGTATACCGGTTGGATGACTCAGGACCTCACTGCCCTTCTACAGACCCGATATCGTAATCCGTTTTCCAACTGTCCGTGTATTCCGGAGGATAAGTGACTAAAGTGAGGCGGCGAAGCGTCATATCCCGCAGATCGATCGCGACCTGTGCGGGTCTGACCAACCCCGAACCGTTATTGAAGGTAAAAACGATATCGTCGGTGCCGTCCGAATCGTAATCGTACAGCCAAACCGTCATTAGCGCCCACCCGTTCATCATATAGATCCTGTCGTCAAGCGTTACGAAATACCTGTACGTTCCGATACCGTATCTGAAAACACGGATACGGGAAAGGATCCCTTTTTCGTCGTATCCGGGTGACCGTTCTTTCAGCTCAGCGGTCATTTCAACGAAATTCAGAATATCGGGACTGTCCAGCGTTTCTCTAACGTTTTCGTAAGTAATATACTCGAATCCGCTTGACTCAAGCCGGGAGTAAAAATCTCGAACGCCTTTATCCACGGCGATCTTCATAAAATCCGAATCCGAAAGAACGCGTTCGCGAGTATTTTTATCTATAGCGCCCAGCAGATTTTCAGTTGACGTACCGAAACTGTCTCTGAGGATGATCCTG
>CACZSP010000281.1 GCA_902783905.1 uncultured Ruminococcus sp. | reverse complement strand
AACTCTGATGATATTCCTCCCAGGTTACACGTTCAACGAATTCTTTGAAAAATGTCTCTGCGTTACTCATTTATACTTCTCCAACCCCTTCTCCAGAAATTCCTTAACGCTCTCGCGGACGTGGACGGGGGAGATGATCTCCACGAAATCTGCGTACTGGACCGCCCAGAGGGTCATCGCCGTCGGGCTGGAGACGACTGACGCGACAAGTCGGTCGCCTTCGCGGGTGAAACTAACGCCGTCGCCCAGCCAGTCGATTATCTGGTCGACGCCCTGTTCGTCTGCGTAAAAGGTGATACGCTCCGGCTCGTCCGAATACATATACGGCAGCGTGGATATCTTTGAGTAGTCGATGCCGTTTTCATAACCTTTGATCGTCCGGAGCGGGATAGAAACCCTGTTCGATTCGCCGATGCCGGTTATCCTGTCGAGACGGTGGAAAACTATATGCTCGTAGTAAGGATTGTATCCCATCAGATAGTATCTCTGATTGTGCAGGATCAGCTGGTAGGGGCAGACGCGCTGGTAGGCGGTGCGGTGGAGCTTTTTATCGGCGCCGTATCTGTTGTAGTGATACCTGACCATCTTGCCGTGTTCGATGGCCTCGTCAATCACGCTGATATTGTAAAAAAGCTCCTTGTTTCCCGTCTTGCTCCAGTCGTTTACCGTGTGGATATTCTTTATATGTCTCTTGAAATATACGTTCGACGTCGCACAAAGGCGCTCGATCAGATCCTTCGACTGCTTCGCCGGGATATGGCGGCTGCCGAGGACCGAATCGATAAGCAGGCGCAGTTCCGAGTCGTCGAAGGTCCGCGAGGCGAGATAACAGCCGGTGCGGCCGCTTTCGATATCGTATCCGGCTTCCCTGAGCAGCGAGATATTCCTGCCCACCGCTTTGCGTTCTATGACGATGCCGTATTCTTTATCAAGATAGCGGAGAATATCCTCCTGCGTCAGCGGATGGTCGCAGTCGCTGTATTTTTCGAGGATCTGAAGTATGCGCAGAAGCGCGAGCTTTTTCGGTTCAAGTCCCGCCATGGTTTTCCTCACATAATTGTCGATAGGAATATTGTACCATAAACGGGACATGCTGTCAATCGTCGGAATCGAAATCGTACGTCAGGTACCGGAGAAATTCAAAAGCGCATTCGCGCCGCGCGTCCTCTTTGTCCGCCGCCGTTACGGTAAACGAAATATCGCATCCCTTAGCCGTCAGCGTGCAGTCACGTAGCCCGTTTCCGCTGTCGTTTTCAGGCCGCGAAAAGCTGAACGCCGGCTTTTCGATCATACCGGAAGAAACCAGTTTATTGATCTGCGACAGCGGATCTTCGGAATCGGGGGTCCCGACTGCTTCGCGGAAGGCGTTTCTTATCTCTCCGGACTGCAGGAGAGCGAAATACGCCTCGCGCGCCGCCGCTCTCCGTGCCGACGCCTCGTTTCTCCCGGTTCCGCGAAATACCGGTTCGCCGTCGGACGGGATAGTCAGTTCACACGCACGTTCGCCGTCCGGCCCGCCGGTATACGAATACACGGGCAGCTTTCCGCCGTTTCCGAGCGCCCGGTCCCGAAGCGCTTCAAGATATTTTTCTCCGTCGACGCGTTTGTGAAATACGAACGATTCAATATCCGCAAGAACGTTTGCGACGTGAAATACTTCCGGCATATCCCACCCGGAATCGAAGGCGACGGCGCCGAGTATCGCGTAAAGCAATTCTTCTTTCATTCGGTCCGGCGTTGCGGACTCCGGCGTACCGGAAATCAGATATACGTCCAGCCCGAGAGAGGATATCCCGCGTGTAAGATACCCTTCGGCAGATATCTTTTGTCTGATCGCCTGAAGATCTCCGCCGCAGAATTTGCTCTCCCGGTATTCTCCGCGCTTCAGGATATAGTACGTTTCGCCGCCGGATCCCCTGAGATCACCGAACGTCGAAGCAAGAAAACCGATGACGGCAAGATCAAGGATCTTTTCCCCGGCCGTCCGAAAAACGAAGCAGTCGGGTCCGCCGCGCTCCGCCGTATACGACGGGCGGATAAACGCCTGACGCAAAAGTCCCTGATCGCGGAACACGTAACCGATGCATTTTTGGATCATATCCAGATCAGGTTCCATTATTATTCTCCTTTGACCGGAAGGTAATGATCCCTTATGATACCGAAATCGTCGTCGACGTCGCGGATGCTCCCTCCGGCCGAAGTCAGCATCAGATCGATATCCCGGAGAATATCCACCCCTTTTCCGATATCTTTTCCGGTACCGATACCTTCGATATACGCGTACGCCAAATCGTAAAAGACCGCTGGGTCGTTGTCCGTGTCGGTGACGGCTTTCTGTCTTTCCTTCACGATCAGGTACGCTTTTTCAAAGCATCTGAACGCTTCTCCTGCCAGATCCTTTTCGCCTTTTTGAGTTTTGTGAAGGAATATGCTTCCCATAGCCGAGAACATGCTTCGAGCGAATTCATCGCGCCCGACCGGACAGTCGATCAGGCGCTCGTAGGCCTTGTAATATGAATGATCCCTGAAATATTGCACTCCTTGAAGATATAAATCATTTTGCGTTGCTTCCATTTTGTCATCCCTCCTTTTTCCCTCCGCGATCATTATACCACGGATAACGTACCGAAAACGGGACGCATGAATAAATTGCAGGTCCCGGATCCGGCGAACAAAACGGAAAAGAGCCGCGAGAACGCGTTGACGCTCCCGCGGCTGAAGCCGGAAAAGAAAAACGGCTGCCCGCTCTCTCCGATACGGGGAGGGCGGGCAGCACGGTTTTGTTTCAGATATCGATTGCGCTTTCGTCTAACAATAATTGCTCAACGCCGATATACAAAATACCGTTTTCGTCTTTCCGGGGATTTATATTGCCGCCAACCACCACAATTTTCCTGAACGAATCGGGAATTCTGATTAAGGAACGAATTTCCTGCTCCCGCTTTTCGGTTCCGTCAATCGACAGCGCTGACTGGATATAGTATCGCTGATTGCCCCGGTTGATCACGAAGTCTATTTCGAGCTGCGTTCTCGCGCTTTT
>CACZSP010000280.1 GCA_902783905.1 uncultured Ruminococcus sp. | reverse complement strand
TTTTGCAGCGCGTTGTAATTGGACGACATCGAATAGTTGTACGCCCCGGTGACGAGGACGGCAAGCACGTCGCCCGCCTTCGGCGTTTGGATCGGCATGTCCTCCCCGATAAGGTCGCCCGATTCGCAACAGCGTCCTGCTATGCTGCACCTGAAATCCGGTGTTTCGCCGGCTCTGTCGGCGATCAGCGCCGTGTAGCGGGAGCGGTAAAGGGCGTACCTCGGATTGTCCGCCATCCCGCCGTCGGTCGCAACGTAGGATTTGAATCCGGGGATGGTTTTTACGTTCTGAACGGTATAAAGAGTCACTCCGGCGTCGGCTACGATGCTCCTGCCCGGCTCGGTGAGGATATCGGGCACGGGGTAGGAGGCCGCGGCGCAGAGTTTTTTGATCCTTTCTCCTACAAGCGTCAGCGTTTCGCGTATATCGATGACCGGATCTTCCTCCGTGTATCTTATACCGATGCCGCCTCCGAGGTTGAGCAGGCGCGCCGTGTATCCGTATTTTTCCCGGAGCGAGAAAAGGAACGAAAGCATTATTTCCGCCGCGTCGCAGAATGGTCCGGCTTCGAATATCTGCGATCCGATATGGCAGTGTACTCCGGCGACGTCGATATTTTTGCAACCGACTGCAAATCTGAAGAGTTCTTCCGCCTGACCCGTTTCGATCGCTGCGCCGAATTTCGAATCCACCTTTCCCGTCGTTACGGCGGCGAAGGTGTGGGGATCGATACCCGGCGTCAGACGGAGAAGGACCTTCTGCGTCACGCCTTTTTCTCCGGCGGCGCGGTCGATCTTCTGCAACTCGGTCAGGTTGTCGGCGACAAAATACCCAACGCCTTTTTCAACTGCAAAGCGGACGTCCCCGTCGGTTTTCGCATTGCCGTGGAAATAGAGGTTTTCGGGATCGATACCGCCCTTAAGAGCAATAAACAGCTCGCCGGGGGAGACGACGTCGGCGGACATTCCCTCTTCTTTGCAAATCCTGTAAAGGCCGGGGATCGCAAGGGCTTTTCCGGCGTAAAGGGGACGGGATCCGGGTGTGAACGCCTCCTTCATCACCGTCCGGTAAAGGCGGCAGCGCTCGCGGATGCGGTCCTCGTCCAGAAGATAAAGCGGGGTCCCGTATTTTTTCGCGAGCTCGACGGTGTCGGCGCCGCAAAGGGTCAGATGACCTTTTGCGTTTATTCCGAGATTTGAATGAAGCATTTTGATAATTCAGAGAAAGTGCGCTCTCAGCTCCTCTCCGGAAAGGGGAGAGAGATCGGCCGGGGCGATATCGAAAACGGTCTTGCAGCCGCGATCGCCGCGCAGGGAAAGCTTTGCGACGGCGCGGGCGAAGGCGCAGAGCACTCCGGCGGTGAATTCGGGGTTGGAGTCGAGGGTGAGTTTGTATTCGATCGTCTGTGTGTGCTCAAAGTCACGCCCCGTCTTTCCCGATCTGATGACCGATCCGCCGTGCGGAAGGCCGCCGTGTTTTTCCTTCAGTTCCGCAAGTGAAACAAAATGAACCGTCGTGTCGTAGTCGGAGAAATAATCCGGCATTTCTTTTATCTTCTTTTCGATGAGCGCTTTGTCTGCTCCCTCGGCGACCGCGACGTAACAGACGCGCCGGTGCTTTTCTCTTGCCGACAGTTCGGGGTGATCGCCGCGCTTTACGGCCTCCACTGCTGCTTCGACGGGGATGGTGTACTGGCGGGCGTCGACTACTCCCGGGATGCGGCGCACGGCGTCGGAATGCCCCTGGCTGACGCCGGGTCCCCAGAAGGTGTAGCTTTCCGGATGATCTTCATCCGGGAGTATGCACATCGAATACAGGCGTGCGAGCGAAAACATGCCGGGATCCCAGCCGCAGGAGATGAGAGCGACGTGTCCGGTCTCCCTTGCCGCCGCGTCGACATTTGAAAAATGATCGGGCACGTGAGCGTGAGTGTCGAAGCTGTCGACCACGTTGTAAAGGCGCGCAAGCCGCGGCGTCATGACCGGCAGGTCGGTGGCGCTTCCGCCGCAGATTATCAGTACGTCTATATCGTCGGTATGGGCGGCGGCGTCGTCAAGGCGCCATACCGGGACCGAAGGATCGAGTGTCTTCAGCGTTTCGGGGGGGCGTCTCGTGAAGAATCCGGCGAGCTTCATATCCGGGTTTCTGCGGATCGCGAGCTCGACGCCGCGTCCGAGGTTGCCGTATCCGGCTATTCCTGTGCGAATCATTTTTTCTCCTTAAGATCTTCCATGGTATACAGCCCGGCCGGTTTTCCCGAAAGGAATTCGGCGGCAAGTACGGCTCCGTCGGCAAAGACCGCGCGGCTGTGCGCCTCGTGCTTCAGCGTCAGCGTTTCGCTGCCGGTGGAGATCATGACCTCGTGGATGCCCACGACGTTCCCCAGGCGCACCGAGCTGATCCCCACGTCTCGCTTTTCTCTTTTCTGTCTGCCGCTTCTGCCCAAGACAAGGTTCGCGTCCTCTCTTACGCTCTTTATCGCGCCGGCAAGAGCGAGAGCGGTTCCGCTCGGAGCGTCCAGCTTGCGGTTGTGATGGGTTTCGACTATTTCGATATCCGCGTCGGGAAAAGCTTCCGCCGCCCGTCTGACGAGAGAGCAGAGCACCGCGACGCCGAGAGACATGTTGGCCGAGAAAAAGACGGGGATTTTTTCGGACGCCGCCTTTACCGCGGCAAGCTCGTCCTCCGTCTGTCCGGTCGTAGCGAGCATGACGGGCACTCCGTTCTTTACCGCCCAGTCAAGCAGCGGTACCGTCGCCGAATGATGTGAAAAATCGATGAGACAGTCGGCGGTCCCTTTAAAATCCGAAAGGGAGGGAAGGCAGGGATATTCAGCCGCTGCGGCGTTTTTTTCAAAAGCCGGATCGACCGCGGCGGCGACCGCGTGTCCTTTTGCGGCAAGAGCATCGATAACGTGTTTTCCCATGGCGCCGGCAGCGCCGTTCACTATGACGCGCATCTGTCCGTCTTACTTCAGTGCGACGCCGGCTTCTCTCATCCTCGAGAGAAGTACCTGTCTGTGGGCTTCCTCCATGGGCGTCAGCGGCAGCCGGATTTCTCCGCCGCAGATCCCCATAGCCTCCATCGCCGCCTTGACCGGGATCGGATTGACCTCCGAGAAGAGTGCGTTGATGAGCGGGAGGTAGCCAAGCTGCATCTTCGCGCTCTCCCTGACCTCTCCGGCGAACCATTTTTTGCAGATCGCGGAGGTTTCGGCGGGCAGGACGTTGGACAGGACGGAGATTACCCCTTTTCCTCCCAGCGAGAGGAGCGGGACGATCTGGTCGTCGTTGCCCGAGTAGATATCGAGTCTGTCGCCGACAAGAGCGAAGGTCTCAACTATTTTCGATATGTTTCCGTTTGCCTCCTTGACGGCGGCTATCATCGGATGATCGGCAAGCGCAAGATAGGTAGCCGGCTCGATGCCGACTCCGGTGCGGGAGGGGACGTTGTACAGGATAAGAGGTTTGCTGCTCGCGTCGGCAATCGTCTCGTACATACGTATAAGTCCCGCCTGCGTCGCCTTGTTGTAGTAGGGCGTGACGACGAGCATCGCGTCGTAACCCAGTTCGCAGGCGTATTTCGTGAGGTCGACGGCGTAAGCGGTGTCGTTCGATCCGGTTCCCGCGATCATCGGTGTCCTGCCGGCGGCGCGTTCGACGGCGTATTTAAGGACTTCTCTGTGTTCCTCGTCCGAGAGGGTGGAGCCCTCTCCGGTCGTGCCCGCTATGACAAGTCCGTCGATGCCCGCTTCGATCTGCCAGTCGATCAGTCTGCCGAAGGCGTCGTAATCGACGGTCCCGTCGCGGAAAGGAGTGATCAGAGCCGTTGCGGCTCCGCGGAAGATCTCTTCTTTTTTCATTGTGACGATACCTCGCTGATAAATAATAATACAGTATATCAAAAAATATGCGTTTTGTCAATGATTATTATAGGGAATTATTGTATATAAATTCGACAAGCGAATCTTTTTCCCGGAATCCGAAGGCGTGCCACGCGACCGAGAATCCGCGGTCGGGGAATACGCACAGCTCCTGACCGTACATTCCGCCCTTGGCGTAGGACGGGCCGATCCCGGTCGGGCGCAGTTCGTATCCGCGGGAGAGCACCTGTCCGACCCAGTCTTCGCTTATAAGGCGCCTGCCGGCAAAGATCCCGCCGCACCTGTAAAGCTCGCCGAGCTTGACCATGTCACGGGAGCGGATATACAGTCCGGTCGCGCCCATCGGGTGCCCCTGCGGACAGCGGCTCCAGGCGACCTCGGCATAGTTCATCGGAAGGAAGAGACGGCGCCAGAGAAGGGTATCGATAGGTTCACCGCAGGCCTCTTCCACTGCGCGGGAAATAAGGTAGTAGGCGGCGTCGGTGTAGCAGCGCTCGACCCGCGGCTCGGTTTCGAAGGGCTCGGCAAAAAGGTATCCGAGATAGTCGTATCCGAATTTTCCGGCCGGCGCCACGTCGATGTCGAGAAAGCCCCGGGGCAGTCCCAGCTTGTGAAGCATGACGTCGTCATAGGTTATTTCGTTCCAGCGGGGATCGGTGCCGTCGGGCATATATTTTCCGAGAAGCTTTGAGACCCTGTCGCCCGGCGCGATCAGCCCGTCGTCGTATGCAAGTCCGAAAGCCGTGACCGCAAACGCCTTGGCGACCGAATAGGAATCCTGGCAGCGGTTGGTTCTGATAAAGGTCTCGCACTCGTCGATCCCGTCGCCGAGCAGGGCGAGCGTGAACACAGGGTACGACGCTTCGGTCACGCGTTCTCTGATTTTTTCCATAAGTTCGCTCATGATAA
>CACZSP010000279.1 GCA_902783905.1 uncultured Ruminococcus sp. | reverse complement strand
TTGTATACGCCAAGCGCGGAATCGGCGCCGACAGTATAGAACAGATTGTCTCCCGACACCGCGACGATCTTATATTCGCGTTTTTCATTTGTCAGCGGACATCCTGCGTCGGGAAGGTGTGTACAGACGGGATCGGTACACACGTAGGATATTTCTCCGGTATCTTTGTTTCTCTTGGAAATTCTGTAAGCTTTCTGCCGGGCGTAGTGAGGGTGACTTGACTGCGGTACGTATTTCCAGTAGGTGAATTCGTCCGAAAAAAACTCGTACCGGCTCCATTCTGAATTTGCCGCCTCTCCTTCCGGAAACACTTCCTTACCCGAAGAGCAGGAGGAGAGCCCCGCAGACAGAAGCAGAACGCAAAGGGCGATTGAAATGATTCTTTTCACAGGACTTTCTCCTTCCACGTAGCATAATGAAGCACTGAATTCCAGTCCGGATAATGCCGTACCGCGTCGGGCGGACCCGCGTTGCCTTAAGGCGATACCGCACAATTCGCGTGCGTGTATTGGCGAGAGATTTTTGTGCCTGTTTTGATTGAGAAATCGCAGGAAAACAGTCGGTTTTTCAAGATTTCGACGTCATAACAGGCGCAAAAAGAGCCGTCAAGACGCGTGCGTCGAATTGTGCGGTATTGCCTTAACGCTCAGCCGACGCGGAAAAGCATCCCTTCACCGCCGCCGCAGCGGTATTCATAGCGTCCCTCGGCGTCTCTGTCGGTGAAAGCCTTCCAGCTTCCGTCCGACACGTCGAAATATTCAAGTCTTTCGGTCACGTCGATGAAGGTAAGCGAATTATCGCCGTACTCCCCTTCCCCGTATTTGCGGTTGACGATCATAAAGCTTCCGTCGTCGAAAAATCCGATAAGGAAGGATTTCCCGGAAACCTCACCGAGATCGCCGTATCCCTGATATCCGGTGCAACCCTCCTCGAGAGAGCCGGATCTGAGATGATAGACGCCGACCGAACGTTTGCCGAAGAGCTCGCGTCCGAGAGGCAGAATCTCGGCGTTCACCGCCTGAACGTCGTAGTAGTGAGGATAGATCTCACCGGTGTAACTCATGCAGGCGTTGTCCCAGGACAGCGCCAGCAGATCGGCATCGAGAATGAAAGTGAAGTACGAGATCCGCTTGACGCCGTAGCAGAGCGCCGCGTTCGTCTCCAGCCGCAGCTGCGCGCGGGTGACGTTCGCGTAGGAGTTATGCTTTGTCAGGAGAATGATGGTCATATAGTCGAGATTTTTCTCCAGCGACGCGCTCCTTATCTGTTCGAAATTCGAGTAAAATCCGCGGCGGGCGCTGTCGGTCAGAAAATGATAGTGATCGTAGCAGACGTAACCCGGATCGACTTCTTTGAGATACTTTTCGACGTACGCCGCGTAACTGTCCGCCCCGAGCTGAGACGATTTTGCGTAGTTCGGGAACAGGTCGATAAACACTTCCCTTTCGGGATCGATCTTCCGGAAGGCGCGCGTCAGCTGAGACAGAACTCCGAATTTTGCCGTCGACGGTTCGTCGTACAGCCACCATCCGCGGATATTGTCGAATTCCGAATAATCTGCGACGACCGCTCTGACGGTCTCTTCGATCTGTTCGTCGGTAAAGGTTCCGGTCGACGCTGTTATCGCCCAGATCCTCTCGTCCCAGAGGCAGGAACAGGTCAGACCGTATTTTTTCATCAGTCCGAGAGCGATCTTGTTGTTCGCGATGTTGTTGTTCTCGAGCGGGACGGTGGTAAAGCCGCATTCGGCTATCGCCTTCCAGAATTTCTCGTCGGTCGCCTGTTCGTTGTGCGGTCCCCAGTAATAGGTGATCCCGAATTCAGAAAAACCCGTCGTTTTCACCGAACTCTCCTCGCTGAAATCATAATCGTAAGATACTGTCAGCGTGATATCGTACTTATCTCCGCCGTATTCGAAGCTGCCGCCCGTATTTATCGAGCGCTCGGTCACGGCGGCGCCCGAATTCAGTGCGAGCGCCGGAACGAGAATCACTGCGGCAAGGATCAGCGTTATGATCCTTTTTTTCTTTCCGGATGAACCGGCGGTAAACAGCAAAGCCGAAACCGCAAGTGCGGCAGACGCGGGGAGTACCGATCCGCAGCCACTGCTTTTTCCGGCCGGCGCTGTCTCTTCGGCCGTTTCGGGCGACGTCTCGGGCGCCTTTGCGATCCTGAATTCCGCTTTTTTGCTTTCTCCGGGGAGAGCGCTCAGGGTCTGCGCGTCGGGAGCGATAAAACCGTCCGGAACTTCGATCGAAACGGTAAACGAACCGGCGTACCGGCATTCCTCGTTGACGAGTTCGACCTCAACCGTCGCCCCGTCTTCAGCCGCTGCGGCGGTCATCCTGACTGCGACGCCGTCCTTCCTTGAAAAACCGTCTCTGTCGGCTGCCGAAGCGCCGAATGCGGCCGTCAGTATCACCGATACAAGGAAAAGCGCCGCCGCGGCGCGGAAGAACCGATTTTTCTTTATCATGATTTAGTCTGCGCTTCGACGAGACGCTCTCCGCAGTAGATCGAGCGAAGCTTCGGTTTTTCTATCTTTCCGGTGGGATTGCGGGGTACTTTTGCGAATATGATCCTGCGCGGGCGCTTGTATCTCGGCATGCCGAGACAGAAGTTGTTTACTTCCTCCTCCGAAAGGGTGCGCCCTTCCTTGACTTCGATGATGGCGGCTGCTATCTCGCCGAGGCGCTTGTCGGGAAGGCCGATGACCGCCACGTCCTTGATCGCGTCGTTTGCGCGGAGGAAATCTTCGATCTGGACGGGATACAGGTTTTCGCCGCCGGTGATGATGACGTCCTTCTTGCGGTCGACAAGGTAGATGAATCCTTCTTCGTCCTCCTTCGCCATATCTCCCGTCTTGAGCCACTCTCCGGAGAGAGATTCCGCCGTAGCTTCCGGATTCTTGTAATAGCATGTCATGACTCCGGGACCGCTCACCCAGAGCTCGCCCACGTCTCCCTGCTTCACGTCGTTTCCCTGATCGTCGCAGATCCTGGTCTTCCACATATATCCGGCTTTGCCGATCGCTCCGACGTGATCGATGTTTTCAACGCCGAGATGTACGCAGCCCGGTCCTATCGACTCTGAAAGGCCGTAGTTCGTATCGTATTCGTGATCCGGGAAAACCTGCTTCCAGCGTCGGATAAGAGACGGCGGTACCGGCTGTGCTCCGATGTGCATCAGACGCCAGTGAGAGAGGTCGTACTCGGAGAGATCTATGTCTCCGCGTTCGATGGCGTCGAGGATGTCCTGAGCCCACGGCACGAGAAGCCAGACGATGGACGCTTTTTCGATTGAAGCGGCGCGTATGATCCACTCGGGGGTCACTCCGCGCAGGAGCACCGCTCTGCTGCAGGAGTAAAGGGAACCGAAC
>CACZSP010000278.1 GCA_902783905.1 uncultured Ruminococcus sp. | reverse complement strand
GGTGATCGTGTCCCCGTCGCTCGGGACCGAGACCTCGTCGCTCTCGCTCTGCGAAGGACTTTCCCGCGGGCTCGTCCCGGTGGTATCCGACGTCGGAGGCAGCGCGCGGCTTATCGGCGGCTCGGGAAAGGTCGTCCCGCCCGACGACGCGCCGGCGCTTACCGACGCGATAATGGAGCTTGCGCGTGACCCGGGACTCGTATCGATCCTCTCCGACCGTGCCCGCCGCAGATACCGTGAGCGCTGCACCGCCCGGGAGACCGCAAGACTTACGCATCTGCTTTACGAAGAAGAATACTCACGCGCGGTTTCCCGAAAGAAGCGCTGACGCGTGGCATATAAAACGCCCGATTGCTAACAAAACGCCGGATTTTTTTTATTTTTTTCGTCAAACCCCTTGATTTTTTTTTAAAAAGTGGTACAATATTATGCAAAGGTTAGCACTCGCCAAAAAAGAGTGCCAGTAATATTGAGATAATAAAAAAACATACGGAGGAACAGAAATGAAAATCAGACCGTTAGCCGACAGAGTCGTCATAAAACTCGTCGAAGCGGAAGAAAAGACACACAACGGCATTTTCCTGACCGCCAACGCACAGGAAAAGCCACAGGTCGCCGAAGTCATCGCGGTTGGACCCGGCAAGACCAACGACGACGGAGTCCGCACTCCCGTCGAGCTCAAGGTCGGCGATAAAGTCATCGCCGCCAAATACGCCGGAACCGAAGTAAAGATCGACGGCGAAGAGTATACGATCATCGCGGAAAAAGACGTTCTCGCGATCATCGAGTGAACACGAATATCAGAAAGGACTGACACGTTATGGCAAAGGATATTTATTACGGAATAGACGCGAGAAACGCTCTTCTGCGCGGTGTAGACAAACTTGCCGACACCGTCAAGATCACGCTCGGCCCGAAGGGCAGAAACGTCGTTCTCGACAAGAAATACGGCGCTCCGCTGATCACCAACGACGGCGTGACTATCGCGAAGGAGATCGAACTTGACGATCCCGCCGAAAACATGGGCGCACAGCTCGTCAAGGAAGTCGCCACCAAGACAAACGACGCAGCCGGAGACGGCACGACCACCGCGACGCTCCTCGCTCAGGCGATGGTACACGAGGGAATGAAGAACGTCACCGCCGGCGCCAACCCGATGATCCTCCGCAAGGGCATCAAGAAGGCGATCGACCGCGCGGTCGAGGTCCTCAAGGAAAACTCCAAGCCGGTCAGCGGCTCCGAGGACATCGCCAGAGTCGGCACCATTTCGGCCAGCGACGAAGTCATCGGCGCTCTCATCGCCGATGCGATGAAGAAGGTCACCTCGGACGGCGTCATCATCGTCGAGGAATCCAAGTCAGCCGAGACCTCCTCCGAGGTAGTCGAAGGAATGCAGTTCGACCGCGGATACGTATCCCCCTACATGGCTACCGATATGGAAAAGATGGAAGCCGTTCTTGACGACTGCCTCATCCTCATCACCGACAAGAAGATCAGCGCGGTCCAGGATATCCTTCCTCTTCTCGAGCAGATCGTTCAGGGCGGCAAGAAGCTGCTCATAATCGCCGAGGACGTCGACGGTGAAGCCCTCACCACCCTCATCCTCAACAAACTCCGCGGCACCTTCACCTGCGTCGCCGTCAAGGCCCCGTCCTTCGGCGAAAAGCGCAAGGAGATGCTCCGCGATATCGCCATCCTCACCGGCGGTCAGGTCATCACCAGCGAGCTCGGACTCGAGCTCAAGGACGCCACCATGGCGGAACTCGGCAGAGCACGCCAGGTCAAGGTCTCCAAGGAGAACACCATCATTGTCGACGGCGCCGGCGATCCCGAGGCCATCAAAGAGAGAGTCGCTCAGATCCGCACCGCTCTCGAGACCACGACCGTTTCCTACGACCGCGAAAAGCTCCAGGAGAGACTCGCGAAACTCGCAGGCGGAGTTGCCGTGATCAAGGTCGGCGCCGCCACCGAAGTGGAAATGAAGGAAAAGAAGCTCCGCATCGAGGACGCTCTCAACGCGACCAAGGCCGCCGTTGAAGAGGGTATCGTCCCGGGCGGCGGAGTCGCCTACATCAACACCGTTCCCGAAGTCGCAAAGCTTCTCAAGACGGTGGACGGAGACGAAAAGACGGGCGTTAAGATCGTCCTCAAGGCTCTCGAGGCTCCGGTACGCCAGATAGCCGAGAACGCCGGATTCGACGGCGGAGTGGTCGTCGACAAGATCTTCTCCTCCCGCAAGCTGGGCTACGGCTTCGACGCCTACAACGAGACCTACGTCGATATGATGTCAAGCGGCATCGTCGACCCGACAAAGGTAACGAGATCCGCCCTTCAGAACGCCGCTTCGATCGCCGCGACCATCCTCACCACCGAGTCGGTCGTCGCCAACCAGAAGGAAGACCCGGCAGCCGCCGCTGCCGCCAACGCCGCGATGAACGCCGGCGGTGGAATGTATTGATAAACTGCGATTTGCAGGTTGCAAATTGTAAGAATCGCGAAACGTAACCGGCGAAAAGCCGGCTGATGCGGACGCACAAACGCCGCCGGGAAGACATTTCCTTCCCGGCGGCGTTTATTGATACAGCATAAAACCGTGTTTTTCAAGAGTTTTGCGGTTATAACCCGAAAGAGCGCCTGAAAAAGAAGGCCGAAATCTATTGACATTTCGCGCTTCCTGATGTATAATAATAGCCAAGGGAACATCGGCGACGGTCACCTCCTTCCAAACGATTAAAAACTAACCGCCGGAGTTGGAAATTGTCAGGCGGTTAGTTTTTTTACTTACGTTTATTGTTCGTCACGAGTGCAATCAGCGCAACGATAAACATTGCGAGACTTATCAGCTCGGAAAAACCGATTTCCATAAGCAACGATGCCTGCGGCATCGCAAAATACAATGTCACACGCATCACCTCCTTTCGAAAAACCGGAAGGAGGATACTTTTTTTCACCCCTTCCGTTTAAGCAAGCACTGATTAATTTGACGCACGCGCATCAATCAGTACTTCCTTATGGAAGGAGGCGACCGCCACCGTTTCGGGTGTTCCCTCAGGGTCAAAGACCGGGAGTATTATACACCATTTTATACTCGAATGTCAATATTTTGTTAACAAAAAATTAATAAATAGTTAATATAATGCTGATTCCCGAAGTTTTTCTGACAAAAATCCGTGTTGTTCAGACAAACAAGCCGCTTTTTTCTTGGTTCTTCAATATAGTCGTTCAAATTCCACTTGCTTTTTCATTTACGTATGCATTTCTACGGCTGCTTTGCAAAATCTTCCTGCCAGCGCGGTCAGCGATTCGAAATCGCCTTTCGCTATCAGCTCCTTCGGCGTCATCGAGGAACCGACGCCGACTCCCGCGATCCCGGTATTCAGGTACTCCCGGACGTTTTTCTCGCTGATCCCGCCAACGGCGATCAGCGGGATATGCGGCATCGGAGAGGCGACCGCCTTCAGATACGCCGGCCCGAGCGCGTCGGCCGGGAAGACCTTGACGGCGTCGGCTCCGGCGGCGTACGCCGCCGCGATCTCGGTGGGAGTCATGGCTCCCGGTATCGACAGCGCCGCCGTAGAGGAGGTAAAGCTGATGATCTTTTCGTCGACGTTCGGGGAAATAAGGAATTCCGCACCGGCTTCAATCGCAAGTTCCGCCTGCCTTTGCGTCATGACGGTACCGGCGCCGATATGCATACTGCCGGCGAATTCGCGCTTCAATCCGGCAATGCTGCGGGCGGTATCGGCGTTGCTTCCCGGTTTCGACTGGTCGAAGGTTATCTCCGCCCAGCGGATCCCGCCTGCGCAAAGCGACGCGACAAGCGGAATCAGTTTGTCCGCGGCGACTCCGCGGATTATGGCGATCACGGCGTCCCGGCGCAATTCGCCCATCATGCGCCTTTTTTCATCTTTTACGTTCATTTCATCATCTCTCCGATCAGCGCTTCGGCTCCGTAAGCGGCGGCGTAACGGGCGGTCTGTTCCGGGACCTCCTCCGCTTCAAGTCCCGTTCTTTCCCGGAGCAGAGTTGCGTAAGCCGTCCGGAATGGCTCGGAACCCCCGACGTATATCTTTCCGCGCGCGTTCCTTTCGATCGCTCGCATATCCTCCGAAAGGACCGCGCCGCAAAGAAAGCAGAACAGCTCCTCCGGAGAGTATCCTTTGAATTTCTGAAGCATCCTTACCTTGAACAGCGCCTCGGTAAGGCCGTGCTCCCTTGAGTAATCGAAGCCCGCGAGAAGCTTTTCACTGTCGATTTCCGACGGATACGCGTCCCCGATCCCCTCGCGCAGGATGGTATGCTCCGCCGAGGCGCGGATCAGCTCGCCGCTGAGCATTGTGGTAAAGACGCGAATCTTCCCGTCGGGATCCACCGGAATGATCTTGCAGTGCGATCCCGGAAGGATCATCGAAAAATCGCCGCGCAGACCTGCCTTTGACGTTATGCCGAACAGTTCGGTCTCCTCCCCGCGCATCACGTCGATCCCGGAAAGACCGTCCTCTGCGGAAGTCTTAACGCCCGGGATAAGGAAAAATGGAATGCCGGCGATATCGGGAAATTTTGCCCGCACGACGGCGGCGGCAAGTTCCCGCACACCGACCGGAGCGGGCAGGTGCGGCACCTCGCAGAGCCCCCGCTCGCTGCATATCATTCCCGATACGGCGACGCCGGCGACGCCGGACTCCGGAATACCGTTTTCGTCAAGCAAGCGGTGTATCCCTCCCGACAGCGTCTCGCCGTACGAGGGTCCCTCTCCCGACAGCCGGTCGCGCAGACCGAATTTCAGACGAAGTCCCGACAGGATCTGCCCGTCGCGTATCAGGACCAGGCGGGTGTTGGTCGTCCCGCCGTCGACCGAAATCAGAAGCATGGGTCGCCCCCTACCACTCGGCGACGGTGCCGTCGTGATTTCTCCAGACCGGATTTTTCCAGCCGTGCTCGCGTGCCTTTTCGGCGATCAGCTCCTCGTTAACCTCGACTCCGAGGCCGGGAGCGGACGGGATCTTCACCGCTCCGTCCCTGTATTCGAAGACTTCGGGATTCTTTATATAATCGAGCAGATCGCTGCCCCTGTTGTAATGGATCCCGAGACTCTGCTCCTGAATAAAGGCGTTCGGCGTACAGGCGTCAAGCTGCAGGCAGGCGGCGAGAGCGACCGGACCGAGAGGACAGTGCGGCGCGACCGCCATATCGTACGCCTCCGCCATGGCGCTTATCTTCCGCACCTCGAGGATGCCGCCGGCGTGTGAAAGATCCGGCTGGATTATATCGATGACGCCCTGTTCGAATATCTTTTTGAAGTCCCAGCGTGTGAAAAGACGCTCGCCCGCGGCGATCGGAGCCGACGTGTATTTCGCGATCTCCGAAAAAGATTCGTAATTTTCCGAAAGGACCGGCTCCTCTATGAACAGCAGTCTGTACCGGTCGAGCTCCCGCGCGAGGATCTTCGCCATGCTTTTGTGCACCCTGCCGTGAAAATCCAGCGCGACGCCGAAGCCGTCGCCGCAGCTTTCTTTGACGGCGGCGACGCGCGCGAGCACTCCGTCGACCTTTTCGTACGAATCGATATAGTGCATCTCTGCCGTCGCGTTCATCTTTATCGCTTTAAAGCCGAGATCCTTCTGCTCCTTCGCGGTCTTTCCGACGTCCGCGGGGCGGTCTCCTCCGATCCAGCCGTATACGTCGATGCTGTCGCGGCATTTCCCGCCGAGGAACTCGTAAACGGGTATTCCGTAGTACTTCCCTTTTATATCCCAGAGCGCCTGCTCGATCCCGGATATCGCTGACGAAACGATCGGGCCTCCGCGGTAGAAGGCGCCGCGGTAAAGGACCTGGAATATATCCTCTATTTCGCGCGGGTCACGTCCGATAACGTAAGGCATCATCTCGCGTACGCACGCTTCAACCGTCGAGGCCTTTCCCTCGATCACCGGCTCGCCCCATCCGCAGATCCCTTCGTCGGTCTCAAGCTTCAGAAACAGCCATCTCGGCTCGACCTGATAAGTTTTAAATCCGGTTATTTTCATAATACCTCTCCTTGTGTCTCGGAAGTTATTATTCCGGCAAACATATATCTTTTTTGTTATTATACATTATTTTGTCGGAAAAGTCAAACGGCTTTCGACGAAGCATCATTATTTCCTGCATTTTGTTCTAAGGCAATACCGCACAATTCGACGGCGAAATCCGTTCCGGATTTCGCGTCGCGTCATTGACGGCTCTTTTTGCGCCTGTTATTGCGTCGAAACCAGGTTCCATTCAAAGAATGAAACCCCAATACCACCTGTATCGTTACGACTCGCCCCCCTCATCCTGTCGCTTCGACGCCACCGTCTCGCTGCGGCAGGCTCAGCCGGAACGGCTGACCTGGGCACTGGCGCGGCTCTGACAGCCCCCCGTTGTGTCTTCACTACCGCGCCGCCGCTTCGCTACCCCC
>CACZSP010000277.1 GCA_902783905.1 uncultured Ruminococcus sp. | reverse complement strand
TTTCCATCAAGGAAGCCGAATTCGTCTTCCGCGGTCCCGACAGACTCAACCCTTAATCGACCGGAGGCGACGGAGGGATTGTTACCAAGCCAATCGGTTACTGCTGAACAAAAGCGGTTTACGTTTGTCCAAACAATCCCTCAGTCACGCGCCGGGCGCGTGACAGCCCCCTGCCAGATTGGCGGCCAATTTGGCGTACACAAGGGGGCCAAGAACGTGAGCGATTTCGGAAGTGCATACGACAGGTCAAAAAAATAATATATAATAATAAAAAAAGTCTTGACAACAAAGGCGTTTTGCGGTATAATATCGCTACCTCTGTCGGCAGGGCTTTTTTTTCGCGCTGAAAACATGGCTCACGGCCGGCGACACCACACGCCAGCCGCCTTCGGAGGGAGGTACAAAGACCGCCTGCCGGCGGTCAATATCGCAAACAGGAGGTGCCAATATTAATGGCTAACGATCAGAGAGTCAAGGTTACTCTCGTCTGCACAGAGTGCAAGCAGAGAAACTACGACACAAAGAAAAACAAGAAGAACACGCCTGACCGGCTTGAGCTTAAGAAATACTGCAAGTTCTGCCGCAAGCACACGGTTCACAGAGAATCCAAGTGAGGTCCTGCGAATGAAATTCCTTAATTCCCGCAGAATCGCCTCTCTCATCCTCGCGCTGCTCCTGACCCTTTCGCTTTCCGCGACGCTCGCGTTCGCGACCGATTCCCAGCCTTCCGGCGAAGCGACGACAGCCGTTTCCGGGACCGAGGCGACTCCGGCGGATACGTCGGGCGCCGAAGACGACACGAAGACCACGGGCGCCGGCGACACTGACGCGGATGACGGAGATACCGAAACGACCGGAAGCACTGAGGACGGAGACGACAAGTCTTCGGACGGCGACAAAAAGACCGAAAAAACGATCAACTGGGACCTTATCGTGACCCTGTCGATCATCGGACTCGCCGTCATCGTTTTCCTTCTCTTCTTCTTCATCAACAAGAAGTTCAACGCGAAGGTCAAAAAGACGCTGAAGGATCTCTCCAGCGAACTCAAAAAGATCGTCTGGTCTCCCTGGCGCGACGTCAAGAAGAACACGATCACCGTTATAGTTATTTCTCTCGGAGCCGCGCTGCTCATATTCGTTCTTGACCTCATCTTCAACAAGAGTCTTTCCGCGCTGACCACGCTTGTCCGCGGAACCGTCTGATAATGAGCGACATAAACGAAATGAACGTCGGGATACAGTGGTATGTGGTGCACACGTATTCCGGATACGAAAACAAGGTCATGGCGAGCATCCAGAAGATAGTCGAAAACCGCGGGCTCGGAAATCTCATCTACGATATCCGCATCCCGACGGAAAAGGTCATCACCGTCAAAAACGGTAAAGAGGAAGAAGTCGAACAGAAGGTCTTCCCCGGATACGTTCTCGTCAAAATGATCATGACCGATGAAAGCTGGCACGTGGTGAGAAACATCACCGGCGTCACCGGATTCGTCGGACCGGGCTCCCGCCCGACGCCTCTTACCGAAAAAGAGGTGGAAAAGCTTATGATCGAAGAAAAGAAGGCGACCGTCCACCTCGATTACGGCGTCGGCGACGAAGTAAAGATCGTCGGCGAACTGTTCGGAGGGTACACCGGCACGGTGCAGTCTGTTTCGGAGGATCTCAAAAAGGTCGTCGTCCTCGTCAAGCGCGGACGCCGCGACATGTCGGTCGAATTCGACGCACAGGACGTCAGACCGATCAACTAAGTGGGAGGAAGGAAAATCTTTAATCCTTCCGACAGAAACCACACGGAGGTATTTTAATTATGGCAAAGAAAGTTCTGGGCTACATCAAGCTTCAGCTTCCCGCCGGCAAAGCCACTCCTCAGCCGCCCGTAGGTCCCGCCCTCGGTCAGTACGGAGTCGCCATCCCGGTATTTACTAAAGAATTCAACGAGAGAACGAAGAACGACATCGGCCTCATCATCCCGGTCGTTATCACCGTTTACGCCGACCGTTCCTTCACTTTCATCACCAAGACCCCCCCGGCACCCGTCCTTATCCTGAAGGCGTGCGGCATCGAGAAGGGCTCTTCCGTTCCCAACAAGACGAAGGTCGCCAAGCTCACCCGCGAGCAGGTAAGAAAGATCGCCGAAACCAAGATGCCCGATCTCAATGCAGCTACCATTGAGACCGCTATGAGCATGATCGCCGGCACCGCCCGTTCGATGGGCATAACGGTGGAAGACTGAGGGAGGTAAAGATCAATGGCAACAAAAGGCAAGAAATACGCCGAGAGCGTAAAGCTCTTCGAGAAGAGCCGCCAGTACGATCCCGCTGAAGCGGTTTCCATCGTCTGCAAGACCGGAAAAGCCAAGTTTGACGAAACCGTCGAGCTGCACGTCCGTCTGGGCGTCGACTCCCGCCACGCCGACCAGCAGGTCAGAGGCGCCGTCGTCCTTCCCAACGGAACCGGTAAAAAGGTCCGCACCCTCGTTTTCGCCAAGGACGACAAGGTCCAGGCAGCCCTCGACGCCGGATCCGACTACGCCGGCGGAATGGAATACGTCGAGAAGATCCAGAAAGAAGGATGGTTCGAATTCGACGTCGTCATCGCTTCTCCCGATATGATGGGCGTCATCGGACGTCTCGGTAAGATCCTCGGCCCGAAGGGACTTATGCCCTCCCCGAAGAACGGAACCGTCACTCCCGACGTTGCCCGCGCCGTTACCGAAGCCAAGGCAGGTAAGATCGAATACCGTCTCGACAAGACGAACATCATCCACTGCCCCATCGGCAAGGTTTCCTTCGGCGAAGACAAGCTCAAGGAGAACTTCGACGTTCTCGTCGGCGCCATCATCAAGGCAAAGCCGGCATCCGCCAAGGGTCAGTACATCAAGAGCTGCGTAATCGCAACCACGATGGGCCCCGGCATCAAGATCAACCAGGCAAAACTCAGCTGATCATACTGTTTTATACGAAACCGCGCCGCTCGCGAATGCGAGCGGCGCGGTTTCTGTATTGCCTGTCTGCTTTTATCTTTCGGGATATACCCGTTCCGCGTTTTCGGCCGCCGAAATGAAAAACTCCCGGCAGTTTTCCTCGAATCTGCAAAGAGTGTAAAGCTCGAGCATCCGGAATCCGTCCTGATCCCTGAAGATAAAAACGTAATGTACCGTCGGACCTTCCGCCGCGGCGTGTGACACGCTGCGAACGTATCCGATCCCCCCGGGAGAGGTTTCCAGAGTCTTGTCTCCGGCAAACGAGTCGAAGGTCCATCCCAGATAATCGTCCGCCGACACGTCTTCGAATCTCTCGATACTGTCCGAAGAAAAGAAAATCACGGTTACGGCGGCGTAATCCGACAGCACGGTCTCTTCACTTCCGTTGTTTTCCTGCTCTTTTTTACCGAAATCGCTGTTGAGAGTCACACGCAGACCGTTCAGAACGAATTCCGCCGGGAGAGATTTTGCGTCGGGACCGGTTTTCGGATCCGATTTCCCCCAGATCCCGCGGGCGACAGCGGCGCCGCAGAGAAGGACGAGCAGTACCGCCGACGCGATGAAGATCCATAAAGCCGCCGATGCCCTGCGCAGCCGCTTTTTTCTTTCGGCAGCGGTCGTTTCATCCGGATCGTCGAAAAGGAAGGGATTGCCGAGGAATGGAGAGTATCTCACCTTTCCGGCGAGGCTGACGTCTTCGCTCCCCGCGGGGATCGCTCTTTTTTCGCACATAAACCAGCGGGGGACGGAAGCCGGAGCGACCGTCACGTCGGTTTCCGCGTCCGGGATCTCGAAGCTCTTCTCTTCTCCGTTTTTTATTTCTCCTACGACGCGCGCCCTGTCTTTTCCGACCGTACAGTCGCCTTCTTCGTCGCGGACACAGACGTTCAGCGGGAAAAGAGCCCAGGGCAGCGCCTTGCGCCGGGTTAACGTAAGTTTTCTCATAATCAGCACTCGATAACGATATTGAAAATGAACGATCGGGAGAAATCGGTCTTCGCCCCGATCATTTTAAGGAATGACGCGTTCGCGCCGAAACTGAAATCCTGCGTCAGAGTGTAGGTTATCTTCCCGCCTTTTTTCAGTCCGGCTATCGCCGTCCTCAGCTGCGGTTCTATCCACAGATATTTGCCGTAGGGCGCCACCCGCCGCAGTCCGTTTGGAGAGCAGACGTTAAGCACCTCGCTTGCCTCCGACCTTGCTCCGATCCCGACTTTTATCTTTTTGAAACCGCCGTCAAGGCCTCCCGCCATGTTTTTCATACTGGAAATTACGATCCTCTTCGCGTCGCAGTGTGATCTGCAGAAGTTGATCAGTTCGTCGCAGTATTCGTCGTAAACGTATTTGCTGAAATTTCCCGATTCGATCAGCACGCCGGATTTCGCCGCTTTCGGATGCCTGACGTAATACTGAACGGCGTCACCGGGTTCGCGCCTCGCGATCCACTGATTCCCCTGGCCGTTTTCGAAGGGAAGGAGCTCATCCTCCGAGCGCAGGACGCGTATCTCGTCGGCGAGCGACTTTGAAACCAGTCCGCCGATAAATCTGGCCGTTGCGACGGGATTGAGCGCCACGTTTGCCGCGTGCGCGATCTTTTTCCCGTCGATCCTTTTTCGTTCGGTTTTTTCTCCCGACTCCGAAAAATCGATATAATAAACTTCGAGCTTGTTTTTTGCGCTCTCTGACATAGAAGGATCTCCTCCGGTAGTGTGTTAAGGCAATACCGCACAATTCGGCGGACGGGATTCCGCCGAATTTGCGCGAGAATTTCGTTTTTTGCCGCATTTCAGTTCGATTTCCGGCGAAAAAACGTGCAAAAACGTCGCGGTCTCGCGACGAGACATTTCTCGACGGCTCGTTAAAAAACCGCGAAGCGAGTTTTTTAACAGCCTTTTTTCAAATAATTATACCGCATCGGGAGGAAACTGTCAAGAAAAAGCGGCGGCTGCGGTTTTTACGGTTGAAAAAACGCGAAAAATAATATATAATAATATAATATCACTTTTTGAACGCGGGTATTAAAATGGCAAAGCTTTATTTCAAGTTCGGGGCTATGGGCTGCTCGAAATCGGCTCAGGCGCTGATAACGAAATTCAATTACGAAGAGCGCAACATGAAGGTCATGCTGCTCAAACCCGCCCTCGATACCCGCGACAGGGGTATCGTCAGTTCGCGCATAGGGCTCCGCGCGGAGGCGATATGCGTCGCGCCCGACTGCGACGTCTACCGGCTTTACAGGGAGTGCTATTCCGACTGTCAGGTGGTAATAGTAGACGAATGTCAGTTCCTGACTCCCGAACAGGTCGACCAGCTCGGCGCCATCGTGACCGAGCTTGACGTCCCGGTGCTCTGCTTCGGGCTTTCCACCGATTTTCAGACCCATCTTTTCCCGGGGAGCAAGCGTCTGTTCGAGATCGCCGAATCGGTCTCCGAGATCAAATCGGTCTGCCGGTGCGGAAGGAAGGCGACGGTAAACGCGCGTCTTGACGACGAAGGAAACGTCGTTTACACCGGCGAGCAGGTCTGTATCGGAGGAAACGAAAGATACACCGCCATGTGCCGCAAATGCTGGCTCGAACGCAAGGCGGATCAGGAGGCAAGGGGGATACGCACGTGAGAAAAACGAAAGAATTCATAACCAAAGAGGAAACCGACGCTCTTACCGCCGGCAGGATACTCGAAACGGTGTCGCCAGAGCTTACGGCAAGGATGGAAAGGGAGAAAGCGACTCTTTCCTTCCCCCGTGTCGCTTTCAGGGATGAAGACATTATCAGGCGTCACGACGTTCCGAAGGACGAGGCGACCGTCTGGCGGCCCGCCTTCGTGCACGACATCGACAAGATCCTTCACTGTCCCTATTACAACCGCTACGCCGACAAAACGCAGGCCTTCTCGTTTTACAAAAACGACGACATATCCCGCCGCAGTCTTCACGTGCAGCTGGTTTCGCGCATCGCGCGGACCATCGGCGTCGCGCTCAATTTGAACCTCGATCTGATAGAGGCGATCTCGCTCGGTCACGACATAGGTCACGCCCCCTTCGCGCACACCGGCGAAAAGCTTCTCGACGAACTTTACTGCGAAAACACCGGGCGTCATTTCGCCCACAACATCCATTCGGTCAGGGTGCTTGACGAGATATTCCCGATAAATATCAGTCTTCAGACGCTGGACGGAATAGCCGCCCACAACGGGGAGACCGAGCTGTCGGAATACCGTCCGGTACCTCTGGACAGCTTTGAGAAATTCGACAAAATGATCGAGGAATGCTATATCGATCCCGGCGCCTCGGCAAAACTCGTTCCCTCCACTCTCGAGGGCTGCGTCGTGAGGATCTCGGATATAATCGCCTACCTCGGGCGTGACAGGCAGGACGCCGAGAAGGCGCAGATGGCGATCAGCGACGCCTTCGAACGCGGGGCGATCGGAGTCTCGAATACCGAAATAATCAACAATCTGATCGTCAACATAATCGAGAACAGCTACGGAAAACCCTATATCAGCATGGACCGCGAACATTTCGAGGCGCTCCGGCTGGCAAAGAAGGAAAACTACAAGCTGATCTACGGCGACGACCGCAGCCGCGCCGATCCGCGGATCCGCCCGATGATGGCGGAGATCTACGAGCAGATGAAAAAGGACCTGCTCGCCGGAAGAGAACGCTCGCCGGTATTTACGCATCACATCAACTACATACTGCCGACCAGAAGAAAACGCCGTATCCCCTATGAGGAAAACGATCCTGACCAGATCGTCGTCGACTATATCGCCAGCATGACCGACGATTATTTCGTCGATCTTTACAACTACCTCTTCCCGAAGAGCCGGATCGACATAAAATACGTGGGGTATTTCGATTCGGATCCGACCTACGAGGAGGTGCTGAATGATTAGTCCGGGACGCAACCGGCTGTTTGCCGGAGGAGCGATACTGGGAGCCGGACTTCTTGCCGCGGTCGCCGGGTACGTGCGCCTTGTGCGATATCTGTCGGACGTGGCTTTCGACAGAAACGCCCCGAAATCGGCGGAAACGGCAAAGAAAAAAATAGCCGGAAAATCCGAAAAGCGGGAATTCATCGCCCTTCTCGACGAGGCGGCGAAAAAACTCGAGGAAAGCGGATGCGAAACGGTCACGATAAACAGCAGTCACGACGGGACCGAGCTGACCGGACACCTTCGCGTCTGCCCGAAGGCAAAACGGCTGCTCATCGCCATGCACGGCTGGAGATCGAGCTGGTCGCGGGACTTCGGAACGGTCGCAGACGCCTGGCTTGACGCGAAATGCTCCGCCCTCTTCGTCGAACAGCGCGGTCAGAACGCCAGCGGCGGAGAGTATATGAGCTTCGGGGTCCTCGAGCGGCTCGACTGCCTCGACTGGATTAAATGGGCGACCGAAAACGTTTCCTCCGAACTGCCGGTATATCTTGTCGGCGTTTCGATGGGAGCGACGACGGTGCTTCTCGCCTCGGGGCTCGATCTGCCGCCGAACGTACACGGCATAATCGCCGACTGCGGATTCACCTCGCCCGACGCCATATGGCGCCACGTCATGCAGGACAATCTGCACCTTCCCTATTACGATTCACTTTACGAAAACCTCTGCCGCGAAAGGATCGGAGTCAGCGCGAAGGGGATCTCCACGACCGAGGCGCTGAAGAACAACCGCGTTCCCGTACTGTTCGCTCACGGGACCGACGACAAATTCGTCCCCGTTTCGATGACCTACGAGAATTACCGCGCCTGCGCCGCTCCCAAGTGGCTTCTGATAGTCCCGGGCGCCGATCACGGAATGAGCCATTACGTGGAACCCGAAAGATACGAAAAAACGGTAAAGGACTTTTTCCGGGCGTACGACAAAGTCACGCCCGCGCCGGAAGTCCCGCCGGAATCAAAGGAGTGATCCGTTATGGATATGATAGTTGCAGCCGACCGCGGATGCGCCATCGGCAAAAAAGGGCAGCTGCTTTACAGTCTGCCCGAGGATATGAAGTATTTTCGCAGGATGACGGCGGGAAAAACGGTGGTCATGGGACAGAACACTTTCCTGTCGCTTCCCGGACCGGCTCCGCTCAAAGGCAGGACGAATATCGTGCTCTCGGCCGACAGAAGTTTCGAAGCGCAGGGATGCGTCAACGTTCATTCCTTCGACGAGATGTTCGCCCGGATCGCGAAATACCCGCCCGACGAAGTAATGCTCATCGGCGGCGGAAGTCTTTACAACGCGCTGTACAAATACTGCACACGCGCTTACGTGACCTGGATCGACGCCCTCGACCCCGACGCCGACACCTTCATCCCGGATTTTCACCGCCTGGAGGGATGGGCTCTCGAGAGCGAAAGCTGCGCCGTCGAAACGGGAGGATATACCGTTCATTTCGCGGTGTACAGAAACAACTGCCGACCAATGTCGGAGTATACCGACAGGTAAGGCGATGGCAGCCTGCAACCTTTCGTCAGGCGCGCAAAAGGTAAAAGACAAATTTAAGGCAATACCGCACAATTCGCGTGTGCAGATTGCCGAGATGATTTTTTGTCTGTTTTCGCTGAGAAATCGCAGGAAAACAGG
>CACZSP010000276.1 GCA_902783905.1 uncultured Ruminococcus sp. | reverse complement strand
GTCGATCTTTGCGTTGCGCTCCCGCAGGGAAATGCTGTAAAGCATTGCCCGGAGCGCTTCGGTCGCTTTTTCTCTGTTCTGGAGCTGCGAGCGCTCCTCCTGACATTCGACTACGATACCCGTCGGGATATGCGTCAGGCGCACGTCAGATTCGGTCTTGTTTATGTGTTGTCCGCCGGCGCCGCTTGATTTGCAGGATTCAAAAAGTATATCCTGCGGATCGATTCTCACTTCGATCTCGTCGGGCTCGGGCATTACGGCGACCGAAACGGTTGAGGTCTGGATCCTGCCCTGCGATTCGGTGACCGGGACCCTTTTTACCTCGTGAACGCCCGATTCGAATTTCAGGCGGGAGTAGGCTCCGTCGCCTTCAACGGTGAAAATCAGCTTGCGGAAGCCGCCGAGCTCGGTGCGGTTAGCGGTGACGACCGATATTCCGAAACCGGCCGACGAGCAGTACATCGAATACATTCTGAAAAGGTCGGCGGCAAACAGGCAGGCCTCCTCTCCCCCGGCGCAGGCGCGTATCTCGACGACGACGCTGCGGTCGTCGTCCGGGTCGCGCGGAAGCAGAAGGACGCGCAGCTTCGAAAGCGATGCCTCCGCCGCCGCCTCGGAGGTCCGAAGTTCCTCCCCGGCGAGCGCGCGCAGCTCGGGATCGTCCGATCCGCAGAGCTCACGCGCCTCGTCCGCGGCGCGCGCGGCGGAAAGGTAGGCGCGGTATTCCTCTATGACGGGGGTCAGCGCCTTGTATTCCTTGCGCAGCGACCGCATCTCATCGAGATCGGCAACGACCGAAGGATCTTCCAGCTTCCGGAGTATCCGCTCGTATCTTTCTTCGGCTTCCTTCAGTCTGTCGAGCATCAGTATCTGTTGAAGGCGGAGAAGGCGCGGTGCGCCTCATAAATATCGACTTTGGAGATGATTTCGTAGGGAGCGTGCATAGAGATCACCGGGACGCCGAGGTCGACGGTGTCGATATTGTGCTTGGATACGAACTTGGCGACGGTACCGCCTCCACCGTAATCGACCTTGCCGAGCTCGCCGGTCTGCCAGACGACGTCGTCCTTCGCCATAATCCCGCGAAGCCAGCCGATGAATTCGGCGGGGGCGTCGTTGGTGCTGTATTTTCCGCGTGAACCGGTGTATTTGTTGAGGACAACGCCGCAGGAGAGAAGCGCCGAGTTGCGCTTTTCGAAGGCCTCGGCAAAGTTGGGATCGTACGCCGCCGATACGTCGGCCGAAAGACATTTGGAGTTTGCCCTGACGGCCGCCGCCGTGACTTTCTGCGACGCGGCTATCGCGTCGATGAGATCGAGTATGAGGTCCGACTGCATACCGGTGCTTCCGTCGCTGCCGGTCTCCTCCTTGTCGGCGAGGACGCACATAAGGGTGTGCGGCGAATCGAGACTTTCAAAGAGAGCGGTCAGCGCCGGATAGGCGCAGACTCTGTCGTCGTGACCGTATCCGCATATCATCGAGCGGTCGAGGCCTGCGTCTCTCGCGCATCCGATCGGAACGGCAGAAAACTCTGCCGAGAGAAAATCGTCCTCGGTAATGCCGAATTTTTCGTTGAGTATCGAGATGACGTTGAGCTTTATCGCCTCCGCCTCTTCACCGAGCGGTCTCGAGCCGACGAGGAGGTTGAGTTTTTCACCGACTATCGCCTCTCCGAGGGGCTTGAGGTCGTCCTTGTGTCCCAGGTGCGGAAGCAGGTCGTTTACGTAAAGAACGGGATCCGACGGATCCTCTCCGATAACTATATCGCGGGTCGTTCCGTCGGCAAAGGCGACCGTCCCGTGGAGCGCAAGGGGAGTCGCGACCCACTGGTATTTGCGGATTCCGCCGTAGTAATGCGTCTTGAGGAAGGCCATTCCTTCGCTTTCGAAAAGCGGGACCTGTTTGAGATCGAGCCGCGGAGAGTCGATATGCGCCGCGCTGATCCTGATCCCCTTCGAGACGGGTTCGGTCCCGACGGAAAAGAGAAAGAGATTCTTGCCTCTGTTGTTATAGTACAGCCTGTCTCCGGCTTTTATTTCGTCGCCGAAGGAATACTCTCTGAAACCGTATTTCGACGCGAGGGCGATCGCGGTTTTTACCGCCTCGCGCTCGGTTTTCGAAGCGTCGAGAAATTCGGCGTATCCGCGTGAATAGGCGTAAGCCTCGTCTACGGCTTCGGCGCTTCTGCGCTCGTAGACCGTTTTTTTAGTGTAGAGCAGTTCGCGCGCCTGCTCGGGAGTTCTGTTTTCCATCTGTCGGGATCCTTTCATTTATCGCTTTTTTCCTGCGGATAAAGCGATTCGTATATTTTTACCGTGTTGTTGATTTCTTCAATGAATTTTTGCGCGCCTCGGCTGCACGACGAGACCGAAAAGGAGGAGTTCTCGGCGATCGACGCGTCGACCGCGGCCTCGCCGTCGTAAAACGCCGCCATAACGGCGTCCCTCGTCAGATACTTTTCGTAAAGCCGGGACAGAAGATCGGCCGCGGCTTTTATGCTGAGCTCCGGGTCGTAAAGCAGGCGCGGGTCGTCCGGGTCGCCAGAGCGGGAGGAATAATCCGACCAGACGTCGACGTCAAGGGCGAAAAGCCCGCGTTCCCCGTTTTTTCCGGTGTAATCGGAGGAAAAACCGGATCTGACCTTTGCCAGCGCGTAAAGGTCGTTTTCGGGTATCCCGCCGTTCTCCGCCGCCTTCGAAACGAGCGCCTCATATTTTCGCGGATATACTTCCTTCTTTTTTTCGGAGGCGTATTTCGAATAGCCAAGGCCGCCGATGATCGAAAGGATAACGACGGCAAGTACCGTCAGGACGGGAATTATCTTTTTCATTTTCCGATCCTTTCATCGATCGAGCGAAGCTTTTCAAGAATACCGGCGGCTGCTTTCTCAAGCGTTTCGGGACTGCCGTCGTTTACGACCGTGACGTCTGCCCGAGACACGTAATACGAGTCGTCCGGAGCGGAATCGAGACGTCTTTCGATCGACGCGCGGTCGATCCCGTCCCTTGCGAGAAGACGCGACGTGCGGATTTCTTTCGGCGCGATTACGGCGACCGTCAGATCGCACTGCTTTTCGACACCCGCCTGAAAGAGCAGGGGGGCGTCGATTACGGCTCCGTCGTATCCACGCATCCTGCGGATCCTTCCGTAAACCGACTTTTTGACGTATCTGTGGCTGATCCGGTTGAGAAGAGCGAGCTTTTCTTCGGCCCCCGGCGAAAAAACGACGGCGCCGAGCTTTTTGCGGTCCACGCCTCCGCGTTCGTCAAGTATCCCGGGGCCGAAGTTTTCGGGCAGTGACAGTTCGCGCGAACAGGCGGTGTCGCCGTCGATCAGACGGTGGTAGATTTCGTCGCAGTCGAGCAAAAGACAGTTGTGTTTTGCAAAAAAAGAGCAGAAAACCGATTTGCCCGATCCGCTTGGTCCCGTCACTCCGAGAACGAATCCGCTTTTTTTCATGCCTAACCCGCCCGATACATACAAAAATACATAATAATTATATCACATATAATAAAAAAATGCAAATAAAAAGGAAAAAGGACTGCCCGGTCTCCCGAATCTTGATTCAGGTTTCCAGGCAGTCCCGGTCCGCTAATATTTTATTTGTTCAGTGCCGCAAAATCAGTTGTTTTTGCCGGCCTTGAGGGC
>CACZSP010000275.1 GCA_902783905.1 uncultured Ruminococcus sp. | reverse complement strand
GGAAACCGGCGAAGAAAGATCCGTCGTAATGCGTGCAAAGGATCAAACCGTGCTTCCCTCAAACAGACGAAAAATGCTCTCGCCAATCTACGCACGCGAATTGTGCGGTATTGCCTTAATTTTGTAATATCATCTTCAGTCAAGGAGAACGTGAAAATGAAAACAATCGCGATTCAGATTCTGTCGGCTTTGCTTGCTCTCATCGTTATCTGCTCTTTTTCGGGATGCGGACAGAGCGAAAACCGTGAACCCGCCGACGTTCAGAAGATCGTAGAGGAGATCGCCGTCGATTACGGAACGTACGGAGCCGAGGCAAACGACAGGATCGGCACACTGCTGGATGATCTTTCGGCTGCCGACAAAAACGCCGGAACGCGCTGGACGAAGATCATGGATATATGGAGGTCTCCCGATCTTGGCTCGAAACTCAATTACGACGTTCTTCCGGACGGGCTTCCCGATTCGGACGAACTGTGCATAGTGGTCCTCGGATTCCAGCTCAATCCAGACGGGTCGATGAAGGACGAACTGGTCGAACGGCTGAAAGTCGCGCTGGCAAGCGCCGAAAAGTATCCCAAAGCTTACGTCGTCTGCACCGGCGGCGGCACGGCGTCGGAAAACGAATCGGCCTCCGAGGCCGGAGAGATGGCAAAATGGCTTGCCGAACACGGCGTGGACAAAAAGCGCATCATCGTTGAGGACAATTCGATAACCACCGCGCAGAACGCGCTGTTTACCTACGATATTCTTGTTTCTCTTTATCCGTCGGTTAAAAAGCTTGCAATCGTTTCGAGCGATTATCATATCGCGACCGGCGAATTGCTGTTCAAAGCGGAGTCGATAATCAGGGCAAACACGCCCGGAAACGAAAGATTCGAGGTCGTTTCGAACGCGGCGTGGAAAGCTCCGTCCGGGACTCTTTCTTCGATGTTCCAGGCGGGTGCGCTGATTGAACTGTTCGGCGACGTGAAGACCGCTTTTGAGATCTACTATGATACCTACGACATACACGAGCTTCCCCCGCTGTTCGAAGACTGACGGAGCGTCAGATCCGCCGAACGAACAGCCGGACGGCCGAATAAACGTTTCGTCAAGGTGAAAAGGGATGTACTTTTCAAAGCGCAATGAAAAAACGGTTTATATAAACCATTACAGCGGGCTGCTTGAAGCGGAAGGCGAAGGCATTCTCTGCAGGGAGGACGCCGAGGTCTGGCCGGAACCGGATGACAACTGGCGGAACAAATACAACACGCTGAGTGTCAAAGATGGCTTAACCGGTCTCGGAGAGGGATATCTGGAAGCTTTCCCGAAAATCGTATGCCTTATTCTCGGCAGGACCGTGGAATCGGTCGCAACGACTCCGGAGCTCGACAAAAGGCTGCGAAAAAACAAGGTCCTTATACGCGGAGAGTACGACACCTTCGCCGAAACGTTCGCGCGCGAGAAAGGGCTGAAGTTCCTTCACTGCGACATACCGCTCGCCGAGGACGATATCGGGAATCACTACGAGCATGATATCATTACTCTGCGCTTTCATACGAAGGGCAATCCGGATATTCACTACAACTGTTTTACGCCCGGAAGTTCGGTCGGCAGCTACGGAGGCGGCGAATACGCGAGGGAACTGCCGAAGGATTTTTACGCCGGCTGCACCGTTGAGCGTTTCGCCGGCAATTTCCCCGAGCGTCTGCACGAACAGCTGACAAAAAACGAAATGCTCCGCCGCTTTCTCGAGGCGGCGAACAGGCGAAAGGCCAAGGGAAAATGATCCCGGATAACCGGGATCCGGCGCGGGAGACGGCAGGGCGGCACTCCTGCCTGTTTCTTGCCGGATTGCGGCCGGTTGCGTCGGCCGACATATTTGATTCAGAAATACAGGAGTAAAAATGACCGCAGCAAACAGGGAGGAATACCTCCGCATAATGGAGACGCGGCACAGCGTCAGGCAGTACACCGGCAGACCGATTCCGGCGGAAACGCGCGAAAAACTCGGAGCGTATCTGTCGCGGATCAACGAAGAGAGCGGACTGCATATTCAGATCGTATACGACGAGCCGGAATGCTTCGGCGCCGCACTCGCAAAATACGGGCGTTTCGGAGGTTGCCGGGATTATATATCTCTGGTCGGTAAAAAGGATATACCGGATCTTGACGAGCGCTGCGGGTATTACGGCGAGCTGCTGGTCCTCGAGGCGCAAAGACTCGGGCTCAACACCTGCTGGGCGGCGCTGACCCACGGGAAAAGCAAAGCCGAGACCGACCGGGACGAGCGGGAGGTCATTATAATCTCTCTCGGCTACGGGACGACGTCCGGGAACGCAAGAAAAAGCAAAACGCCGGAAGAGGTGAGCAATATTACGTCCGACTCTCCGGCATGGTTCAGGGAGGGTGTGCGCGCCGCGCTTCTCGCCCCCACGGCTGTAAATCAGCAGAAGTTCAGATTTACCCGAACCGGCGGCAAAGTGCGGGGCGAAGCCGGAAAGATCGGTCCCTGTCTTAAGATAGATCTCGGAATCGTGAAATGCCACTTTGAGATCGGCGCCGGGCGCGAAAACTTCGAATGGGAGGAATGAACGGGATGTTTTTTGACAACGCAAGCGGAAGCGGCTTGAGTCTGTGCCGCCTTTCGGACGCGAGAAGCCGTTCGGTATCGCCCGAAAATCCGACTGGTGAGAAGGGAAAGGGCGGAATGGCCGCAGACGGCGTCAGCGCCGTCTGCGCTCACGAGCTCGGCGTCGGATGGAAGATCAATCCTTACGTGATCATTCCGGCGAAAGGCACCGTCGAACTGGCGAACGTGAAGGGCTCGGGCGTCATCCGGCAGATCTGGATGACGGATAACGCCAAACGCAACCGTTCGCTGATAATCAGGTTCTACTGGGACGGGAGCGAGACGCCCTCCGTCGAGGTGCCTGTCGGGGATTTCTTTGCATCCGCCGAATATATGACGCATCAGCAGCTGACCTCGGCGATGGTCTGCTTTAACCCGCGCCGCGCCTTCAACTGCTACTGGGAGATGCCTTTTTACAAAAGCTTCCGTATCACGATGGAAAACGTTTCCCCCGACGCCGTCAATCTGTATTATCAGATCAATTATCTCGAAACGGAACTGCCGGATGACCTCGGTTACTTTCACGCTCAGTTCAGGCGCGTCAATCCTTTGCCGTACGGGCAGGTCTGCACTATACTCGACGGTGTTAAGGGAAAGGGACAGTACGTGGGGACCTATCTTTTCTGGGGAGTGAACAACCGCGGATGGTGGGGTGAGGGAGAGATAAAATTCTACCTTGACGGAGACCGGGACTTCCCTACGATCTGCGGCACCGGGACGGAGGATTATTTCTGCGGATCATACAATTTCGACGTCGGAGGAGCATACCGCGAGTACTGCACGCCGTACGCGGGGCTTGCCCGCGTCGTCCGTCCCGACGGACTTTACGAATCGCAGACCCGGTTCGGCATGTACCGCTGGCACGTTTGCGATCCCGTGTATTTTTGCGAGGATATCCGCGTGACGATACAGGCGCTGGGCTGGAGACCCGGAGACGAGATCACCCTTCCCAGAAAAAGATATCTTCCGCTGCAGGACGATATTTCCTCCGTCGCCTTTTTCTATCTCGATCACGTCTGCGAATCTTTTCCCGCGCTGCCCTGCGCCAACGATCTCGAAATTAACTGAGCGCTCCGGAGCGCAGCAGGAGAGGAAAAATGCTAACGCTTGAAAGAGCAAAAGAACTGAACGATTCTCAGGTGAGCGAACGCCATCTCATTATTCACGCGAAGAACGTTATGTACGCGATGGGGGCTATGGCGGAGCGCTTCGGCGAAGACCGCGAACACTGGATGGCTGTGGGGTATCTTCACGACTACGATTACGAAAAATACCCGGACGAGCACCTTCTTCACACCGAAAAGGAGCTTCTTGCCGCCGGAGTTGATCCGTCCGACGTCCGAGCGATACTCAGTCACGGATACGGACACTGCAACGACGTGAAGCCGGAAACAAATATGGAGAAGAGTCTTTATACCGTAGACGAGCTGACCGGTATCATCCAGGCGTGCGCCAGGATGCGCCCCAACGGAATTACGGATCTCGAAGTCAAAAGCTTTATGAAGAAGTTCAAGGACAGAAAATTTGCAGCAAAATGCGACAGGGATCTTATAACCGGCGGCTGTGAAATGCTCGGAATGGACGTGTCCGAGGTCGCGCGGATCTGTATCGACGGAATGAAGCCGTATGCGGCGGATATCGGACTGTCGGGAACCGGGGAGTAAATCATGCTTATCAGAAAAGCCGCGGAAGAGGATATCGGGCGCATCACGGTCCTTCTGCGCCAGGTGCTCGAGATACATGCCGCCATACGCCCGGATCTGCTGATCCCCGGGACCGCAAAATACACGCCCGAAGAGCTTGCCGCAATTTTAAACGATGAAAGCAGGCGCTCGTACGTCGCCGTCGACGAGAGCGGACTCGTCGTCGGGTACGCGCTCTGCGTCATCAGGACGCCCCGGTTTACAACTACGATGATACCGCGCAGATCGATGTTTATCGACGACCTTTGCGTAGACGAAAGCCGGCGCGGCACGCACGTCGGGAGCGAACTGTTCGGATTCGTAAAAAACGAGGCGCGCCGCGAAGGATGTTACGACGTATCCCTCTGCGTATGGGAGGGAAACGACCCGGCGAGAGCATTTTACGACAAAATGGGCATGAGACCGAAAGAAACGCTGATGGAACTGATACTGGACTGAAATATGGAACTTGAATTGTTTTCCGGAGAGTTTTCCGTCTGCAGGGCGGATGACTTCCGAAGTATTGATCTCGGGTCGGAACCGCTGTTCATAGGTAAAACGGACGAGGAGATATCGGTAGTCTGCCGTACCGGGAATCTTCCGCGGGACGTTTCGGCTCGGGAGGACGGATGGCGCTGCTTCCGGATCCGCGGAATACTTGATTTCTCGCTTACGGGAATTCTGTCGGATATTTCGGGCGCGCTTGCCGGAAGGGGGATCCCCGTTTTCGCCGTATCCACCTTTAATACCGATTATTTTCTCGTAAAAAGCAAAAATCTGGAACCCGCGCTTGAAGCACTCGAAGCGAAAGGGTACGCGATCATCTGACAAAATCGCGCAAGGAAAAAAGAGAGGGGGGAAGCGCGCATGACCGACGACGGGAACAGAACGTATATCGCCATCGATCTGAAGTCGTTTTACGCCTCGGTCGAATGCGTCGCGCGCGGACTCGATCCGCTTTCGGTCAATCTTGTCGTCGCAGACGAGAGCCGGACCGAAAAGACGATCTGTCTCGCGGTGTCTCCGTCTCTCAAATCCTACGGCATCCCCGGCCGGGCAAGACTTTTCGAGGCGATCCAAAAGGTGGACGAGGTGAACAGGCAGAGGCGCGCTTTCCTCAGGGTAAGACCGTTCTCCGGGAAATCGATTTACCTCAACGAACTGAAGTCGGATCCGACGCTCGAGGTCGATTTCATCAAAGCCCCGCCGCGCATGGCGGAATATATGAAGGTCAGCGGAAAGATATATTCGATATATCTGCGCCACGTGGCTCCCGAGGATATCTTCGCATATTCGGTGGACGAGGTATTTATCGACGCGACGCAGTATCTGAAGCTGTACCGCCTTGACGCGCGCGAGTTTGCCATGCGGCTGATAAAAAACGTGCTTGCCGAGACGGGTATAACCGCGACGGCGGGTATCGGGACGAATATGTTCCTTGCCAAGGTCGCCATGGACGTAACGGCGAAACACATTCCGGCCGACGAAAACGGCGTGAGAATCGCTTCTCTCGACGTCGCGGGCTTCCGCCGGCAGCTCTGGGATCATCAGCCGCTGACCGATATCTGGCGCATCGGGGCCGGCACGGTGCGCAGACTGGAAAGGCTCGGGCTGTACACGCTGGGAGATATCGCGCGCCGTTCGATCGACGACGAGGAGTCCCTCTACAGGGAGTTCGGAGTGAACGCCGAGTTGCTGATCAATCACGCATGGGGATGGGAGCCGACGACGATCGCCGACGTGAAGTCTTACGTACCTGTAAACAGCAGCCTGAGTTCCGGTCAGGTCCTTTCCGAGCCATACGCGTTTGAAAAGGGACGGCTGATAGTCAGGGAAATGACCGATCTGCTTGTCCTCGACCTGGTTGAAAAAAGACTCGTTACCGACCAGATTGTGCTCACGGTCGGATATGACGTCGGAAATATTTCCGACGGCGGCTATTCCGGCGCCGTTGAAGCCGACAGATACGGCAGAAAAGCGCCGAAGACGGCGCACGGTTCGATCAATCTCGGCGAGTATTCTTCCTCCACACGGCTGATCACGGGCAAGGTCCTTGAGCTGTACGACCGGATCGTCGACAGGGATCTCACCGTGCGCCGGATGTACGTCGTCGCAAATCACGTGATCGACGAGGCGCGGGCGCCTTCCGGCGGCGGGCAGATAGAGATCAGCATGTTCGATGATCCCGCACGGGTGGCAAAGGAAAGCGCGGCCGAAAGCGACGCCCGGAAAAAGGAGCGGAAGATCCAGGAGACCGAAATAATGCTGAAAAAACGGTTCGGGAAAAACGCCATCATCAAGGGGATGAACCTTGAAAAAGGCGCGACGACCGTCGAGCGCAACAAACAGGTCGGCGGTCACAGATCCGGCAACTGACATTCTATGGGGCGGAGCGTAAATGAAAAAGATAAAACAGTACGTTTTTCCTGCGTTGATACTCATTGTCTTCGAAGCCGTTGCCGTCACGCTCTGGCTGACCAAGGACAATATCTTCTACCTTTTCAATTTCAGTTACATCGGCATTTCGATCGCTTTCGGACTTGTTCTGCTGCAAAGGAAGTACCGGTACGCGCGTCGGGTCGTCCAGCTTCTCGTGGGGACGTACATGCTCGTATATCTCGGGCTTATCTGCGGGGAAAATATGCAGATCGAAGGATTCTGGTACTACCTTTTCACCGGAGTGTTCGAGGCTGCCACCATACATTACGCCGTCGCGAAGATATTCGGCCCGCTGATCTTCGGCCGCGGATGGTGCGGGTACGCCTGCTGGACCGCCGCAGTGCTTGATTTTCTTCCGTACAGGGTGCCGCAAAACCCGCGAAAAAAACTCGGATGGATCAGGTACGTAACCTTCACGCTGTCGCTGATCTTCGTCGCTGCGCTGTTTCTCGCGCACGTCGGAAATATTGAGAGAATAATGTTCTTCGCGTTTATCGCCGGAAACGCGGCGTACTACGCCGCCGGTATCGCGCTGGCGTTCGCTTTCAGGGACAACCGTGCTTTCTGCAAGTATATCTGTCCTGTAACGGTGTTCCTTAAGCCCGCCAGCTACTTTTCGGTGATACGAATCAAATGCGACAAAAACAGGTGCGTCGGCTGCGGAAGATGCCGCAAGGTATGTCCGATGGACGTGGACGTCACCGACAATTCAAGAAGCAGGAAGAACGGGACGGAGTGCATCCTCTGCATGGAGTGTGTGAAAAACTGTCCGAAGGACGCGCTGTGACGGAGAGGATATCTTATACCGACGGGATCTTAAGGCAATCTCCGCACACGAATTGTGCGGTATTGCCTTAACCGAACGTCTGATACTGCGGCGCTTCAGGGAAGCCGACGAGGACGACCTGTACGAATTCCTGTCTCAGCTTGAGGACGACGAGTTCGAGGGATACCCCGGAATTACCCGGGAAGGCAGCCG
>CACZSP010000274.1 GCA_902783905.1 uncultured Ruminococcus sp. | reverse complement strand
GCGGAGTTCGGAGACGGTTTCCCGGGCGTCGTCACGCGGACGGTCTCCCAGAACGACGGCTCCGATCAGTTTCCCGTCGCAGACGATATAACTGACGGAACCGGTTTCGGCGGAGGCAAAATCATCCGGAACCGCGCAGCCGGCTTCTTCCTCGATCCAGCTTTTTTTACCGAAAAACACTTTTTCTCCGGAGGACAGCGTTCCTTCGAGTCCGCATCCCGGATATTCGCGAAGGCAGGCTGCCTTTTCATCGAATTTGCCCGATACGTATTCCGAAACGGCGCGTGCGATGGGGTGGTCGGAACCCTGTGACAGTGCCGAGGCATATCTGAGGAGTTCGCTATCGGAGTATCCTTCGGCGGTAACGACTCCGGTGACCCGCATCTCTCCGACCGTCAGCGTTCCCGTTTTATCGAAAACGACGGTGGATGCCTCGTTGACTTCTTCAATGAATTTGGAATTCTTAATCAGTATTCCGCGCCTTGTCGCCGCTGACAGTGCCGCGACCATCGGCGCAGATACGACGAGCATCTGACCGCAGGGGCAGGAGACTACAAGTATCGCTATAGCTCTCGAAAAATCGGAATTGATCAGAGCGACTCCCGCAGCGATGGCAAGCACGAGCGGGATGTAGTAGGCCATGAACCTGTCAAGAAGTCTCGATTCGGCTATCGAAATGCCTTCCGACTGTTCGAGCAGGCGCAAAATGTTTGCAAAAGAGGTATCGTTGTATGCACGGGTAACTTCGACGGTAAGCGTGCCGTCGAGATTGACGGTTCCCGCGTAAATCGTGTCGCCTTCTCCGACGGTTACGGGCTCGGGTTCGCCGGTCAGCGATTTCTGGTCGATATTCGATTCCCCTGAAATAACTTTTCCGTCTACCGGTATCCCTGCCCCGGGTTTAATCCTTATCAGTTGTCCCGGGACAAGCGAGGAGGCGTCCGTGCGCTCCTCTGAGCCGTTTTCTTTTATCAGCAGAGCGTGATCCTGCCTCATTCCCTTGAGGGCTTCTATCGCCTCTCTGCCGCCCATGATGCTTCTTTCCTCAAGCAGGTGAGAGACGTTGAGTATCACAGGTATCAGTAGAGCAAGCTCCAGCTGGCCCGTAAAGAAGCATGCGCATACCGCAATGGCAACGAGTATTTCCATCGCGTGGGTCAGATTGCGTGTGAGTATCCCTCTGACGGCTTCGACGAAGATGGGAGCGGATTCAATCAGAAATCCGACGGTGTAGATAACCGCGGGAACGGTTCGGTCTTTGAAAATCGCCTGATAAACAAGGCCTGCTGCAAGGAATGCGATACCGGCGATCCCGGTAAGTATATCGACGGTCAGACGTCTTTTGTTTTCCGCGGAGAGATTGTTCCGGGCAAGTTTTTCAAGACTTGAAAGCCCGATATTGTCAAGATTTTCCATCCGGGCCTCCTATTATTATCTTTGTCCCGCCTTCTCCTACGAATCTGATCTCTTCTATCTTCGAGAGTATCGCGGTGATCTTCTCGTTGTAAACGCGGATCCTGACGGCGTCGCCTCCGTTTTCGTATTCTTCGAGTATCCCGCGGAACTCGGACAGATAACTATCGGCGGCGGCGGTGCGTGTTGCGCTGTCGGCGGTCGCGCTCGACACGAGCGACGAAGCCGTCGCTTCGGCGGCGGGTATTACCGTTTCACGGTACTGCTTTGCCTGTTCGGTCATTGTTTCCGCCTGAACCTTCGCGGAGTTTACGGCGTCGTATATTTCCCTGACTTCCTGGGGCATCGAAACGTTTGTCAGTTCGAGGGAGGCTATTGTAATCCCCGTCTGCGCGGAGTTCAGCTCGTTCTGCGAAGCCTTTTTCACGGTGTCGGCAAGTTCAAGTTTGCCGGTTGTAAGAAGACTGTCGCTCGACATGGCAGCGGCGGCAGAAATCAGTTTGGCGCTGACGATTCCGTTGATAAGCTTTGATTCGTCGTTTACGTTCAGTACGTAAAGCACCGGATCGGTTATCGAGTACTGGACGGAAGCGGAAATCATAATTATGTTTTTGTCTTCCGATACCACGTACCCGTTGCGGGTGTATGAACTCATCGTTCCGGAGGTATAGTGAGTCGTTACGTCAGTCTTTTTTACGCTGCCGACCGGAACTGTCACAACTTCGTCTATGACGTAGGGAAAGGCAAACATCAGTCCGGGACCGTGGACCTGTTCCTCGTAGGTTTCCCCGGTCAGTTTGCCGAATCTGAATATCAGCGCGACTTCTCCGCTTTTTACCATACGGATGCCGGACAGAAGTATTGCTGCCGCTACGATTATGACCAGTGCGGCGAAATACCTGGTCAGAGACGTCAGTATTTCGGCGACGACGCTTTTCTTTCCGGTTTTCATTCCTGCACGCCGCCTTGCTCGGATATCATTGAGATAAGTGCTTCGGTCAACGCTTTCCGGTCGGAATCCGACAGGGAGGAAAGAATATAAGACAGATCGGCCGAGACTGTTTTCTCGCCGGCGTCCGCGTCTTCCGACAGCATGGAGGAGTATCCTTTCAGTACGCTGAACGGATAGGTATCGGTGTCGACGATCAGAACGGTTCCTTTGCCGACGGAGGATGAAAGGGTGTCGAGTTCACGCAGAAAGGTGTAAAGCTCGATGTTCGCCTTCTGGGCCTCCGCGTAGACCGCAGCGACAGCTT
>CACZSP010000273.1 GCA_902783905.1 uncultured Ruminococcus sp. | reverse complement strand
GGGAGGCGCGCACCCGCTGCGCGTCTCCCTAATATTATACAATAAAACCCCGGCGGGGTCAACCCGCACGTCAAAGCTGGTTCTGTTCCTCCGGATACGGAAGGATCGCGATCTCGAGATTCCCGTTGCGCGTGCGAAGCTCGTCGATAAACATTTTTTCCTCGGCGGCGTCCTTTAATCTGATCTTATATGACAGCCGGAACATCGAGCCCATACCGGTCGTTTTCACTCCGGTATTTTCGTAATAACTCAGATAATGGGCGAAAATATCGTCGAAAGCGCCGCAGTATTCAAGCGATTCCGGGATGGTAACGCGAAGGAGCCTGTCCTTTGCGACGCCTTTGTGTTCGAATATCGGGAGGACCGATATCAGAACGGTAAGCGCGGAGAGGGAAAGAAGGATGACGATACCGTATCCGATATATCCCATACCGAACGCGATCCCCGACCCCATTGCGATAAGGATGGCGGCGATCTCCTCCGAACTGCCCTGAGCCGAGCGGAAGCGTATCAGAGCAAACGCGCCTCCGATGGCGACGCCTGCTCCTATGTTCCCGTTTACAAAGGTAATAACGGCGGATACGATAAAAGGGATCAGCGCCGCGACGGCAAAAAAGCGCTTGGTCGATCTGACGCGGAATGAAATAATCCATGCGTACGCAAGTCCGGAAGCGAGCGAAACGGCCGCCATTATAAAAAACTGCGGCGCGGTGACCTGCGTGGAATAAATCGAATCAAACATATCTTCTTTCTCCTTCGTTTAATACTCTCTTGATCTTCATAACCTGTCTGCGGTATGCTTCTCCGTATTTTGAAAAACCGGTTTCATATATTTTCCCTTCGGAAAGAATACCCGAAAGCCACAGCGGAACCGCGTCCTGAACCTTGATTTCAAGTATCGAATACCCCTCCGGCAGCAGAGGTTCCCCGTCCATAGAGATCCGCAGATCCAGCCCGTCGGTGCGGTACCTGGGATTTGCGTCGATGGTAAACCGGAGATCGCTGTCAGGACGGAAGAACGCCTCGCGGTCGCAGATGATCAGACAGGCCGGAGCAAGATCCCGGTAGAAATCCCTGAAATAAGTCATTTCGTGGTTTATCTGCCCGCCGCCGCATATATCGCCTTCCCTTTCGAAAAATTTTCTGGCCAGCGGAACGGTCGTCCTTACGCGGCGCTTGTAAACGATACCGTACGCTTTCCTTTTCAGTTCAAGGAAGACGGGGGATTCTGAATCCGCCAGCCCGTACGAGCGCAGCCTGATCTTCTCCTTGAAAAGCGGTTTTTCGAGCGAGCGGGTGATCAGCCTGTAATCCGGCGTGTCGTAATACAGCGAAGCGATAGAGGTCAGTCCGAAGCTGTCGGGATACATATACCGGCTCATGCGTTCCCTGAAGTATTTTTCCTTTTCCGGTGTGAGGATATATTTACTCTCAAACCGCTTCATAACAACCACGGGATTCTGTACGACAGTCATTTCGCACCTTCGTTCATATCATGAGGACGAGAATGAATCTTCCGTCCCGGACTTCGGCCGACGTCCGCCAGTCCATCGAAACGGCGGCGTCTCTCAGAAAACTGAGTCCGAGTCCGGTTCCGGCTTCACCCCCGGAGTTTTCAAGAACGGTGAATCTGTCGAATGCCTCCTCTACCGGTCCGTTCACGGTCAGAGAAGTATCGTTTTCGGCTCGAAGAATAATCCGGTCGTTTTCGCGTACGAGCGACAGTTCAAACTCGCTGACCGAATATTTGAGCGCGTTTTCAAGGATCTCGGAAACCATTTTAGAAAGCGTCTCCGGGTCGGCATTTACGCGAATACCCGGGGTAACCGAAGTCCGCACCGAAACGCCGCGCTTTTCAAAAGCCGGGCGAAGGCGGTCGGTCTTCAAGCCGAGCACGGCCGACAGATCGCATTCGGATCTGGCCGGCGTTTCCGAAACGGACAGCGCGCCTATCTTTTTTACAAGCCCGGAAAGCTTCTGCACCTGCCTCCGGATAGACGCCGTCGAATCGTCCGGACCGTGAGTCCTTTCCAGATATTCAACGTCTGCGCCGATAACGGTCAGAGGAATCTTGATTTCTTTTTCCGCGTCGGCAATGAAACGTTTCTGCTTTCTGTCGGCGTCTTCAACGGGTCTGAAGGTTTTTCTGCCGATCAGAACGAGAAACAGAAAACTTGCGGCAAGACCGGCAAGGCCGGCCGTTACCGAAACAAGAAGGATGCGGTACGACGGAAGCAGTTCGCGCCCCTGATCGATCACGGTCACGTAAACCGTATTTTTGACTTTGTAGACCCTGTATCTGTAATACAGCCCCGTCCATCCGGTCCCGCCTTTTTCCGAAAGCGACTCGGCGAGGGAAAGGGCCTCGCCGTCGTCGAAAGCGGTCATCTGCTTTGAAGTCAGGACAGCCCCTCCGTCCTCGTCGATCCTGACCGTAAAATATCTGATGGTCGATTTCAGTTCGGGCGAATCGGGCCCCATCCTTCCGAAGCCGGCTCCGCGGAAATCGGTTCTGTTTCC
>CACZSP010000272.1 GCA_902783905.1 uncultured Ruminococcus sp. | reverse complement strand
GTATAGTTGATGGCGTTGTTGACGAGATTGTAGACCACCTGAAGAATCATGGTCCTGTCCGCGGAAACGAAGACGTCCTCGTCGGATGCGAAGGAAATGTCGAACCCGTCGTGAAGCGTCAGAGCCGAATACCTGCCCATAACCTCGCGAACGGTTTCGGTAAGATTGAACTCGGTCATTTCCGGATTCTTGGCGCCGGCCTCGATCTTTGACAGGTCAAGCATATCGTTCACAAGATCGGACAGCCGCTTCGACTCGTCGATTATGACCTGCAGATTCTCTTTCGTGTTTTCCCCTTCGATATCCCTCATTATTTCGGCATATCCCGAAATCATGGTCAGCGGAGTGCGCAGATCGTGCGATATGTTTGAAATCAGCTCGTGCTGCAGCCGGTCGGACCTCGCTATTTCGGATGCGGCGTAATTCAGTGTCTTTGCAAGTTCCTTTGTCTCGCGGTATCCCTTTTCCTCGAATTTTACGTTAAGATCGCCCGCGGCAAGTTTTTTTGCCGATTCGTTGATCTTCGACAGAGGGTTTGCGATTCTGACAGCGAAAACGTAGGAAACGACTACCGCCATCAGAAGGAGCAGAATCGTCAGCCAGGTCGTCTGCGACCTCATTGCCGAAACCGAAGAATTAAGGGGCGACATCTGGGTATCGAGGAAAAGGACGTAATTCCCTCCCGCTTCCGAGCTGAACACGTAGACCGAGATCAGATTGTTGATCTCGTCGGACTTTTCGGACCCTCCGGAGGACTGACCGATAGCGGGGGTATGGTGTATAGTCCGAGAAAGACTTCCTCCGCCCGCCTCAGCCTCGCGGTAGTACGAGATGAGAACGTCGTCCGGCATGTGGTGAATAAGGCAGGTCGCCTGCCCGTCGGACGACGCCTTGAGGCGGAGAGTTCCGCCGTCGTTTTCAAACAGAAGAATGCACGTCCTGTAACGGATCGCCTCTTCGTAGGCCGTCTGATCCACCGTGTCGCTGTCCGCCTCGGACGAAATCTTTTCCGCGATCGACCTTATTTCTCTCGATTTTATCAGCCGGTAAAAAGACCCGAGCATTCCGAACTGAACGAAGAAGACGATGCAGAGGGTCAACAGGACAAAGGCGGTGAAATAAACCACCGCCCTGCCTTTGAGCCCGAGTTCTCTGACCCGTTTCAATCCTTACCCTCGAATCTGTATCCGATTCCGCGGAGAGTCACGATATAATCGGCGTATCTTCCGAGTGATTTGCGGAGGAGCTTGACGTGGGTGTCAAGAGTCCTCGCGTCACCGTAAAAATCGTACCCCCACACGTCGCTGATAAGCTTTTCGCGGCTTAAGGCGACGTTGCGGTTGGCGAGCATATAGAAGAAAAGCTCGTACTCCTTCGGAGACATGCTGATTCTCTCGTTGTCTATATAGACGATCCTTGCGGTCAGATCGGCGCGAAGTCCTCCGCCGTCGAGTTCGACGATCTCGTGCTTCGCCTCTGCGGGACGGTCGCTTCCGAGAGTGCGCCTCATAACCGCTTCGATCCTGAGCATTAGCTCTTTCGGTGAAAACGGCTTGACGACGTAATCGTCGATCCCGAGGTAGAAGCCGTTGATCTTGTCGTACTCTTCTCCCCTTGCAGAAAGCATGATGACCGGTATCTGACTGAATTTTCTGATCTCACGGACGGCTGACAGCCCGTCGAGCTCCGGCATCATGATATCCATGACGACTATATCAAACTCTCCCGTCCGGACGAGGCGCACCGCCTCCATACCGTCCGCGCATTCGGTGACCTTGTGGCCTTCGAATTCGCCGTATTTTCTGACTATCGCGCGGATACCGGTTTCATCGTCCGCAATGAGTATTCTGAACATGGCCGCTTCCTTTCCCGATGTATGAAATCAGTTTGACCCCGCCTCGGTGCCCGTGACCGTGGCGGTCACGTAGCCGGATCTTGTGTATGAGAAAAGTCCCTCGTTGTACTGTCTCGTGATCCTCACACGGACGCTGTCGCCCGGGTTATACGAGCGCAGCGCCTTCTGAATATCAGAGATGCTGCTGACCGAGACGTTCCCGATGGCGGTTATGATGTCGCCGACTACGAAATTCGAACCTTCCTCGGCTTTGACGACGGTGACGTATTTGCCGGACGTGAGGTAGTACTCCTCGTAGTTCTCCTGAAGGGTGACGCCCTTGAGACCCATTATCATCCTGCCGGGCACGTAACCGTACTTGACGAGATTTTCTGCCACGCTCCACGCCGTATTGATCGGAATCGCGAAGCCGAGTCCCTCGATAGTTTCGCCGGAGGATTTTGCGTTGACGATGCCGATGAGCTCACCCCTGAGATTGAACAGAGCGCCTCCCGAGTTGCCCGGGTTGATGGCGGCGTCGGTCTGTATGAGCTTCATGGTGGTGCCGGTGTCGATCTCGACCTCGCGTTCGGTCGCGGACACGATGCCGCGTGTGACCGTTCCGCCGAGTTCTCCGAGAGGATTCCCGATCGCGATCACCGTCTGGCCGAGGATGAGCTTGTCGCTGTCTCCGACTGTTGCGGTCACCAGCTTCTTGTCTCCCGGTGTTATCGAAATCACCGCGATATCGGCTTCCTCGTCGGTCCCGATCAGGGTCGCCTCGTATTCCGTACCGTCGGTCAGGCGGACCGATATTTTGGTGGCTCCGTCGATAACGTGATTGTTGGTGATGATCATTCCCTGCTCCGAGAGGATGACGCCGCTTCCCGCGCCGCTGACGACGTACTGGGAATAGGGGCCTCTTCCACCGACGCGCGATTCGGTGGTTATCTCGACGACCGAGTCTTTTACGAGAGCGACCACCTCCTCAACCGAAAGCTCGCTTCCCGACGAGACTGTCTTCGTTTCGACGCCCGAACCTTTATCCCGAGAATCCGCGATATTTACGACTCCCCCGTCGTAGTTCTGAACGGCTGACGTATCAGCGGTTCTCGTACTTTCGGGTTCGCCCGAGCCCGAATTCGGCAGATAGCCCAGGATTCTGCTCGCGGCGAACATTATACCGACGACAGCCAGCGT
>CACZSP010000271.1 GCA_902783905.1 uncultured Ruminococcus sp. | reverse complement strand
TATCGATCCCGACAAGATCCGCGAGGTCATCGGCAAGGGCGGCAGCGTGATCCAGAAGATAACCGCCGACACCGGCGCGAAGATCGACATCGAGGACGACGGAACCGTCTACATCGCCGCCGTCAACACCTCCGCCGCCGAAGCGGCGAAGGCCGTCATCGACGCGATCTGCTTCGAGCCCGAGGTGGGAATGGTCTTCACCGGTACCGTAACGGGAATAAAGGAATTCGGCTGCTTCGTCGAATACGCTCCCGGAAAAGAGGGAATGGTCCACATCTCCAAGATCACCGATCACCGCATCGACAAGGTGGAGGACGCCGGAATCAGACTCGGCGACACCGTCCGCGTAAAGTACATCGGCCTGGACAAGAAGGGCCGTATGGACTGGTCTATCAAGGACGCGAAATAATATCCCGGGGTTGTCGGCAACCCTGACATCAGACGCCGGGGGCGCAAAAACGTCCCCGGCTGAAAAATCTTTCACGGTCCGCCCGACCGGACCGCACCGAAGTCCCCAAGGAGTCAGAAATGCAGGAAGAACCCCGCAATACCGATACAAAGCAGTTTACGTCGTCAACTTACCGTAAGCGCGCTGCGCGCTCTTCCGCAAGCGCAAGGGTGCAGCGCAGACGCCGCAGGCGCCTGCTGATAGCGCTTGCCGCCGTCTTTCTCGTTCTTCTTGCGGCAACGGCTCTCGTTCTGGTGATCGTCGACATAATCGTCCGGCGCAACGCCTCGAGACCGGACGAAACGACGGAAATCACCCGCTCGGCGCTGAATCCGTCCCATCCCACTTCGGACGCCTACGACGACGACGACGCCACCTATATGGAATCCGAAGGAAACCAGACGGCGGGATCGTACATCATGCTTAATCTGGAAGAAGAAAGCGACCTGATGTACGTCGACGTTCTTTCATACGACGATATCCGCTACATACGCTCCGCCGAGGTGCAGGTATCCACCGACGGCGAAAACTGGAGTTCGTTCGGAGAGTTCACCGGACGTCCTCTCGATTCGACTCCCACGAGACTGACGAAGGGAAGCGCCGTCAGGGCGTCATACGTCAGACTCATCCTCACCTCGGGCGCCGATCACGGCTGGATTCTCAACACGCTGAAGCTGACCGATCCGGACGACAAAGTCATAAAACCGAGAAGCGGTCTTTCCGGAATACTCAATTACAGCACCGAACTGAGCAGCGTTCCCGAAGCGACCACCTCGGTTTCCGAGGGATACGTCGAAATAACCCTCGGATACAAGGATCTGCACTCGGGCGACCTCATACTCGTCGACTCGGAACACGAATACGTTTTTCCGCAGAGCTCCGCGAGCATACTGCCGATGTACGGCAACCGGACGGTGCACACAAATTCTTCGGGTCAGACCGTATATTCGTATCAGATAGGCGACGTCAGTCTGTCGCTCCTCGAAGCCCGCGTGCTCGAAAAATTCAACGCAATGTGCGACGCGTATTATATGGAGACCGGCTCCAACAGACTCCACGTCGGAGCAAACGCCGGCTACCGCAGCCGCGAGACCCAGGCGGATCTCGCCGCCCGCTATCCGGACATCTCCTCCCCTGCCGGCTTTTCCGAGCACAACACCGGACTTGCCGTCAATATCGACCTGCTCGACGGAACGTCGGTTTACAAGCTTGACAGCACCATGCTTCCCGAATGCGCGTCCGCTCGCGCCTGGCTGAACGCGAACGCGTACAAGTACGGATTCATTGACAGATATCCTCCCGAAAAGGATTCGGTCACAAAAATGACGATCGACCGTTTCCATTACAGATACGTCGGTTACCCGCACGCCTTCTATATGACCCGGAACGGCCTCTGCCTCGAGGAATATCTTGCGTATCTCAAGACCAACGCGGCGTACGGAAGCGCCGTCCTGCGCTTTGACGCCGACAACGGAAAAACGTACGAGGTCTGCTTCGTTCCCGCGTCGCCCGGCGACGTCACGAACGTACCGGTTCCCGAGGCGCGTACCTACACCGTATCGGGAAACAACGCAGACGGGTTCATCGTTACTGTGGAAAAGTGAAAAAACTGTTTCTGACAGCCGCGGCGATTCTCATTGCATCCGCCCTCTCCGGCTGTACCTACCCGATTATTTCCGAATACAACGAAACGCCGGCATCTGCGCAGAGCGGTCCCGAAGCCGGGGAATTTACCTCTCCCGTGCCGGGGACTTCGGCGGCATCCGTTTCGGGTCTGCCCGCGGCGGACCTGACGGGGCCCGAGCCCGACTTTGCGGCTCTTCTCGCAACCCTTCCGGCCGTTACCTTTGAAGGAAGGGATTTTTCGGTCGTGTCCTTCGATTCGACCGTCAGCACAATCGTCGGCGACGATACTTCTCCGTTCTTTGCCGCGCGCGAAAAAAGAAACGCCGCCATAGCCGAAAAGTACGGCGTAAATTTCATCGGATACACTCTTCCAGCCGATGAAGCGATCGAAAAGCTGAGGGCGTCGGCCGCTTCCGGAGGAGAGGAATTCGGATCGTTTTACGCCGATCTTCTCGAGGTGCCCGAGAAAAACGCGGGGCGGCTGGTCACGGCGGGGCTTTTGTCCCCCTTCAACGTCCTTCCTTTCTATTCTCAGCCGGAAAGCGAAAACGCGCTTGCCGGCCGGATTGACGGAAAGCGCTGGTTCGACGTATCCGCGACAGCCGACGATCCCGAAAACCTGTACCTGCTTTATTTCGACAACACCGACGGGTGCCGCGACCGGCTGTACCGGCTGTCGGCGGAGGGAAAGTTCACTTTCGAAGCCTTTTTCGAGGAAGTAAAGAATTCCTCTCAGTTTTCAACTGAGGACGGATGGGGATTCGCCGTGGCCGACGGAGACGGTCCCGCTCTCATCGGAGAGGCGGCGGTCATACGTTCGGGGAGGCGGTTCACTTCTTCCGGATCGGGCAACCGGACGGTCTCATGGCTCGACGAAGGCACTCTTGCTTATTTCGAAGGCGTCTTTTCGGCCGCTGCGTCATCGAGGGCATACCTCCCCGCGGGACAGGATGATCCCTCCCCCGCCGAGATATTCCTTTCCGGCAAAACCGCCTTTTACGTCGGAAAGCTGGACGAAATCGGGAAAACTCTTTATTCGTCGCAGCTTCGCTGGGGCGTCGTCGCCCTTCCCTCCGAGGACGGCTGCACTGTCTCGGTCATGGACAACCCGCCGGTCCTCTGCCTTCCCGTTATCAACAAAAGGACGGAAATGACGGGAGTCGTAATGTCTGCGCTTTTGATGACGTCCGGAAACTGGATAAGGGAGAGCTATCTTCCGGTCTTCGCTTCCGAATACATACGCGACAACGATTCGTATTATTCGCTTAAGGCAATCCTTTCCGAAACCGCTTACTACGATTTTTCGTATTTATTCGAAGAAACAGCCGGGATTCCGGGTGCGACACATCTCGGATGCCGGGAGGCCGCGAAGGGCGCGACCGCCGTTTCGGCGATATTCGCCGAACGGATCGCCGCCGCAAACGCCTCGCTCGTTTATCGCTCGCCGTAAGGAGGCAAAAATGAAAAACCGTGAAATCTTTTCTTCGGGAAAGCTCCGCGACGCCGGACGTAAGTTTCTGTCATCCGGAGTGAAAATAAAAAAACGGACCACGGTCACCCTCTGTCCCGAACGGGACTCCGAATCCGACCGCAGTCTTATTTACACGACCGACAACTTTATCAGCGTCAAAAAGATACTCCGCTCGGTCCTGACGGCGTTTGCCTCGGCCGTTGCGGCGCTCACCGCGCTCTCGGTGCTGAAGGCGGTCCTGTCGGCAAAAAGAAAATAATAACGGCGTCACTGCGGCGCGTCGCCGCATACCCGCCCGGCGCACGTTCAATCAACCGCGCCTGACGCATAAAGTCTGCTCAGTCACCCGACTCAATGATCCGGGTGACCGGGCAGACTTTTTTGTGCGGATTTTTGAACCGTTAGCTACGCCCGAACAAGCGAGGCCCGCCGCTTCGCTACCCCCACGGGGAAGGTAAAAGGCGCGGCGGTCATTCCGGTGTCGCGAAAGTTTTTCAGTCGGGATATTTCTCC
>CACZSP010000270.1 GCA_902783905.1 uncultured Ruminococcus sp. | reverse complement strand
TGTCTCCGACTCAATTTCGGAGAAACAAAACGGCGCGTTCAGCTGTCGAAATTCGTTAAAGGCGACATCAGGGAAAGCGTCGTCTCCTACGCGGATATGCGCGGAGGCGTTCCCTTCACAATGTACGTCGAAAGGACTCCCGATTCTCTGCGCATCCTTTTCGGCGGCGCGGACGGCACACTGCTCTTCGATATCGCCTGCGAACCGGCAGGGAACCTGCTCATCCTCGACTGCGGTCCCGACGGAGGCGCGTCCTTCGAAAACGTCAGGATAGAAAAACTCGACCGGGACGGCTCGGCAGCGCCGGAAGGCGGTTTAATATACAAAAATCCCATCCTGCCGGTCGGCACCGAATGCGCGGATCCCTATATTCTCTGTCACGGCGGCAGATATTATCTTTATTCGACCAACGCCCCGAAGGAAGGGTACCGCTACTGGTATTCCGACGACCTCGTCTCCTGGAAGGAAGGTGGATTCTGTCTGCGGAGCGCAGACGTTTTCGGCACTCCGACCGATACGGCAGGCTTCTGGGCCCCCGAGGTATACAGGATCGAAAGAGGCGGAAAAGAATGCTTCCTTATGCTCTACACGGTAAACGAGCACGTCGGGGCGGCAATTTCCGAATCGCCCGAAGGTCCCTTCGTCTCTCCGGTCGACAACTGGCTCGTCCCGTCGCACTGCGCGATCGATCCCACTCTCTTCACCGACGACGACGGAAAGACATATCTGTTCTACGTCGGATGGGGCGGCGTCGACTACGGCATTTACGGCAGAACGATAGATCTGTCCGACTTCTCCCTCGGCAGGGAAACGCATATCATATCTCCCGAAAAAGGAAAGTGGGAAACCGCCGAAGGATCGGTCACCGAGGGGCCGTTTGTCCTGAAACACAACGGCACCTACTACCTGACCTATTCCGGAAACGATTACAGGAGCAAAAAATACGCCGTCGGATACGCAACCTCCGACTCTCCTCTCGGCAGTTACGCTAAATCCGACGGCAATCCGATACTGTCACAGCTTCCGTCAAACGGGGTGTACGGGCCGGGCCACCACGCCTTCTTCACCGCCGCCGACGGAACGCTGCTGGCGGTATATCACCGTCACGCGTCGGCGGATTCTGTCTGGCCCAGGGTCGCGTGTATCGACAGGGTACGGTTCGTCGACGCAGGCGACGGTCCCGACCGGCTTGTGATCGTCGGCCCGACCGTGCGGGAGCAGGTCGTGTACTGAAACCGACCGTTTACCGGCCGCCTACCGCCGCCTCAAGGAAGCGCGCAAGTCCGTCGGGATTTTTCCCGTCCGGAGCAAGCCCCGTGTCCCCGAGCTCTACCGTCTTGTTGGACCCGTGATAGTCGCTTCCCGCCGTTACGAACAGTCCGAACCGGTCGGCAAGCGAGATCGCCTCGTTGCGCAGTTTTCCCGGGAATCCCGAGTAACACGCCTCCAGGCCGCGCAGGCCGTATCCGCAAAGACGGCTCAGGCGCAGGATCATATCCTCGCCGAGGATCAGCTCGTCTCCGCTTCCGTAAAAGGGATGCGCAAGCACGGGAATTCCTCCGCCTGCAACAATCGCATCTATCGCCTCCGCGGGACCGATATATTCGGTTCTTACGCGGAGGCGGTTTATATAATCCCTTATCGCGATCTCCTTCGTTCCGGCGTAACCGTACTTGACCATCAGGTTCGCGATATGCGGTTTGCCGGGATTGTCAAGAGACGTCAGACGCGTTAACTCGTCTCCGGGAAAATCAAATCCGAATTCTTTTTTCAACAGTTCGAGCCGGGAAGCGACTTTGTTCATCCGGATGGTGCGGGCGCGCGTGACGAGATTTTTCACCGCGTCGCTCTCCGGATCGAACCGGTAACCCAGAATATGATATTTCCCGTCGCCGTCGCGGCAGGAAAACTCGGCTCCCCGTATAAACACCGGATCCCGTTCCCCGAGCAGCGGCAGTATCGCGTCACCCGCCTTCACAGCGTCGTGATCGGTTACCGAAAAAAACGCAATCCCGGCTTTCCTGACCTTGTTCAGCAGTTCTTCCGGGGTGTCCGTTCCGTCGGATACCGTCGAGTGAAGATGAAGATCCGCCTTTCCGCGAACGAAATAATCACCATTGTTCATATTGCCGAAAAGCCCTTCTTTCACTTCCGCCGCCGTCAGACGCCGCTCCGCTCTTCCCCGAAATACTCGAGGCAGAGCATGGTTATATCGTCGAACTGCTCCGCGTGATCGACAAAATCTTCGACCGCCTTTCCGACCTGACCTACGATCTGCTTTGAGTCTCCTTCGGCGGCGTTCAGCGCGGCGATCATCCTGTCTGTTCCGAACATTTTTCCTTCGGCATCCGTGGCTTCGGGAACTCCGTCGGTGTAAAGGAAGAGACGCGATCCCGGCTCGAGCTTCATTTCGTATTCCCTGTACCTGACTCCGTTCATACCTCCGACGACGAATCCGTGTTTGTCCTTATACAGACCGAAGGATCCGTCCGGGTGCTTTACGACGGGATACTCGTGCCCGGCGTTCGCCGCCGTCAGCCTGCCGGTGGAAATCTCGAGTATCCCGAGCCAGACAGTCACGAACATCTCCTCGCGGTTGTTCGAACAGATCGCGGCGTTGGTATCGGTGAGGATCTGAGCCGGACTCTTGCCGGACATGGCGTTGTTTGCGAGAATTATTTTGGACGCCATCATAAACAGCGCCGCCGGGACTCCCTTGCCGGACACGTCCGCCATCACCATGCACAGATGATCGTCGTCAACGAGGAAGAAGTCGTAAAAGTCTCCGCCGACCTCTTTGGCGGGATCCATCGACGCGAATATATCAAATTCCCTGCGGTCCGGAAAAGCCGGATAAATGTTCGGGAGCATGTCCGCCTGGATCCTTGTGGCGAGTGCCAGCTCGGTGCCGATCCTTTCCTTCTCGGCCGTTATTTCGGTTATCTTTTCCACGTATTCGGCGGCGCGTCCGGACATTGCGGCAAAAGACTCTGCCAGGATCTCGATCTCGTCGCCGGTGCGGTATGAATCGTCCATCGTGAACCGCTCGTCAGATTCGCCCAGTTCATTGATCCTTTTCGTCATCGACTCTATCGGCTTTACCATCCTGCCGGACAGAACGAGGGCTGCCGCGACCGCGATCAGTATAACCGAAACGGTAAGGATAACAAGCGTCTGGATCGAATGACGCGCTCCTGTGCGGTAGGCTTCCATCGCCGAAGCGCTGATCTCTCCGTAGCGGTCGATCATGGCGACGGTCGGCTGGCGGGTAGCCTCGACGTCCACTACCGAGACGACGGTCCAGCCGAGGCTCGGCATCGGGGAAGCGCACATATAATACTCTTTGTCTTCGACCGTTATCGTTTCAACGCCGGTTTTTTCTTTGAGCGCTTTCGCGATGAACGCGGCAAAATCGGAGTTTCCGCTTTCTCTGAGATCGGGGGCGTCGGGAGTCAGCTGAGAGCGGAAAAATCCGTTCTGAACGGGAGAAAAGAGCATCTGTCCGTTTCCGTTGATCACGCAGACGAAACCGCTGTCGCCCGCGGTGCTTTCGACGTAGTCGCTGATCGAAGTCAGATAGATATCGGCCGCAACCACGGCGACGAGTTCTCCGTTGCAATATACCGGCGCCGCACATTCGATCATCGGGTTGTCGGTATACGCGTCGGTCTCGACCCCGGTAAAGACAAGTTCTCCGGCAGCCGACGCCTGCGTATACCACGGACGGCTCCTCACGTCAAGCGTGAGAACCTCGCCGTCATCCGCGAGAAAAACGCCGGGACGCTTGTTGACGAGAATCATGTTGCCGTCGGCGGTGCCTATAAAGCAGCTGGTCATATTGGCGGAATTCCCGTACACGGCGAGCATGATATCGCTCATATTGGATGCAACCCCCAGGAGCTTCGAGTGTTCGGGATCGGAATCCAGCTCGTGAATCAGTTGAACCGAAGGAATTCCTTCATTTTCCTTTGACGGATAGGGCACGGTGCGCGGCGCAACGGATTCGGAATTATTGAAAAGGGTTTCAGCAAAAGAACGGAGGGTCAGGACGTCCGAACGGAGTTCGCCGAAAAGATCGTCGGCAATATACGCCTGAAGAGCGGTTATGCGCGTCATGGAAACGTCGAGCACCGACTTCATCGTACTTTCCGAAACGTCGGCGATTGCCTTCTGCTGTTCCTCTCCCGTTCTTCCGACTATCTCGCTGAGATTGTTCTGATGCCAGACCGTTACGGCGGCGTAAGTCCCCGCAAGCAGGATCAGAAAGACCAGAACAAGCTTGAACACCTTGTGCTGCATCCCGCCGATTTTGATCCCTTTGAACGTTTTCATGATTCTATTAATCCTTTATGATTATCGTTTCACGCCGCCCGTTATTCCCTGACGACGGTCAGCGAGCCGGATCCCGCCGCGAAGCTGACGCTCGCGCGGACTCCCGCTCCGTTCGACGCCGAATAACCGAAAGTGACGATTCCCATAACCGACTGCTCGTTCTCTTCCGGATCGACGGTGAAGCCGCGCGCCTTCAGTTTTGCGGCATAATCCTTTATCTGAGAAAGCTCGACGGACATGAAGGCGGCCGAAAAGACGTCTTCTTCGTCGGACGCGGCGTAAAACCGAAAATCCGGTTTCGGCACGAGTGCGGCAAGCCCGCTGTCTGGCCATTCCCCTCCCGATATCGCCGGCACGCCTTCCGAAACGTCCGGCATATCCGGCAGCGTTACGAAATAAGGATTGTCTTCGATGGGAAGAGTGTCGTCTCCGGTGAAAACCTCCGCCTCCTCGGTCCGCGTCAGCGGCAGATCTTCGTCAGCGGTTACGACCGGCAGTCCGAACGAAGCGCAAGAGGAAAAGGCAACCGGAATCGCAAGGGCAAGCATAAACAGCGCTAAACCGCGTAAGTATCTTTTTTTCACGGTTCCGCCTCCTCATTTACCGAAAATCACCCTGACCGACGGAGAGAGCTTCACCGGATCGAAAACCGTACCCGGATTCTGGGTGAAGGTTTCGTTCGCCCGCCGCTCGTCAACGACCGCTCCGTCCTTTTCGACCCTTGAAGAGGATTCAAGCGAGATCGAAGAAACGCTCTGTGAAGTGAAGGTCACGTCGGTCACGCCGACGGCCCGCAGCGCAGCGGCGGTATCGTCCCGCCAGACGACGTGGCGCGAAAACGAAAAGGTCGTCTCGTCCTGCCCGCCGGTCAGGCTCCCGGCAAATTCGGCCAGTCCGTCGCCGTAAGACGATTCGATCATTATGATCACGTCGCTCTGCAGCTCACGCCGCAGCACCGTCTTTTTTCCGCTGTCGGTGATCTTTCTGTATCCGCCGATGCTGTAGAGAGTGTTGAAGAACAGACGGGGACCGGTCGTCTTTTCGATATTGCTCTCCAGAGCCGAGAAGTCAACCGCCTCGAGCTCGACCCAGAGGGTCCCCTCGTATACGCCGGTGACGTCGCTGCCGGACGCTTTTACAAGTTCCCCGCTGAGCTTTACGCTCATCACGTTTCCCGGAACGTCCCAGAAGGTGCAGTTGTAGGTCTTGTAATTCTTTCTCCCGTCGAACCGTATCTTCCATTTGTTGTATTCGCCCTTGGTTTCGGCTATCTTCAGCGCCCTGCGGCTGCATTCCGAGTAAAAATCGTTTATCAGCGCCATACGCTCTTCAAGCAATTTGAGATAATTGTCGAATCTCTGATTGCCGGATTTCCAGTCGACGGCGACGAGCGCGGTGTTGGCAATCTGCCCGAGCAGCGGGATCGATTTTGCCTCGCTCACCGCCGTTTTGGCGACGCGCCCGACTCTTCCCGAGCCCTCCGCCGCTTTCGTTATGATCCTCTTTGCGGCTTCCTGGCCCGACGCTATCGTGACCGACGGCGCCTCGTCTTTGACGTTTCGGTAGATCAGCCAGTCGTAGAAATCCCCGAGAGATACCGGGATCCCGGGCAGCTGAGCAAAGGAAAAGATTCCGGTGAGAACCTGGTTCCCCCAGTATTTCGTCGCCTTGTTCTGCACGTTGGCCGCCAGGGACGCGACCTTCCGGACCTCCGCGACG
>CACZSP010000269.1 GCA_902783905.1 uncultured Ruminococcus sp. | reverse complement strand
GAGGGCTACCGAAACGATAAGATATTTGAATAGATATCGGCACCTGCAGAATCGTCGCGTCCTAAGCATTCTCCTTGGGGTAGCGAAGCGGCGGCGCGGTAGTGAAGACACAACGGGGGGCTGTCAGAGCCGCGCCAGTGACCGGGTCAGCCGTTCCGGCTGAGCCTGCCGCAGCGAGACAGGTGTCGCCGAACGGCGACGGATGGGGCGTTTCGTGACTGTCACTTTTGGCTCCGCACCGCGCGTGAGCTGTCACGCGCCCCGCGCGTGACTGAAGGAGCACGCGCAAGTCACCGATCACTCAGTCTTAACCCGTCCGTACAGCCACAGGGAGCGACACGCACCGATTTTGCCATCCCCCGGGTGAGTGTTGCGGAGACGGGTATTATCCAAACCTGTTATCATCCGGTTAATAACTTGCATAGGCAATTAAAAAGCGGCTGATTAATGTCCTCGATTTTCTTCGAGGTAAATAATCAGCCACACTTTTTCACATAATCAGACGAGACTTTCGTCGCATCCCGACGGACGGTTCTTCTTTGTGAAGAGCGATTTATCCGACACTCCGTAAGGATAGATCGTACGCTCGAAGTCCTTTTTTTCGGGGATCTCGGGGTCGGATCTGCCGACGGCCGTCAGTCCGCAGGGGACGTGACCTTCTTCGACCCAGCGCTCGAGCGCCCGGAGGGCGTTGACGGCGCGAATCGTGTCGTCGGGGTCGTACATCTCCTCGGCGCCCATACCGCCGTTGTGAGCGCGTCCGGGAATGACGTAATAGCGGAAGAATTCTCCTGCTTTATCGTATCCGCCGCACTTTTCGGCCACCCGGTCGTAGTATTCAAGCGACTCGGGATATGGGACCGTCGGATCGGCGCTTCCCGAAAAACCGATCATCTTCCCTCCCCTCGCGGCAAATTCCGAGAGATCGGCGGAATTCGCGTTGAGATAAGGGCCGAGGAGGTCTTTCATTTTCCCGTAATCCTTTCCGAAATCAAAATCCCGGGCCCGGAAACCGGCGCCGAAGGTCCAGATAAACGGGAAGAAATACTGGCATTTGTCATTGCACGAGCGCGCGATACCGCCGGGATTGATCTCGGATCCAATCGGCACTCCGCAATATATTCTTTTTCCGGTTCGCGAATCAAGCGGACCCGAATAGTATTTTTCAAGTCCCGCCGCCTGCTCTTCCGTCAGAGAAGGCATTTTCTTTTTCAGATAAGCGACGAATTTTTGCGGAGTGCCGTCACCGATCCACGGCAGACTGACGAAGCAGTCGTCAGGTTCGGCTCCGCCGTTTTCCCTGAAAAACGAAACGGCGCATTCGTTTATCCTTTTTGCCTCGTCTTCCGAGAACATCGGCCCGTCCGTCGAACTTCTGAACGAAAGCCAGTTCCAGAGGAAATAGGTGTGAAGCGCGATCCTGTTTAACGCCGGCACTCCTGCGAGGATTCCGTCGAAATCGCGAGGAAAGCGCTGCGCCTCGGACAGCGCCTGCTGTCCGCCCGTAGAATTCCCGGCAAAATAGTTTTTAACGGCGGGACGTCCGTAGTACAGTTTTACCGCACGCTTGCCGTAAACCGCCATCAGATGCGTCGCACGCCATCCGAAATCGGCCCATACCTCGGGATTGCCGATGCCGCTTATCTCTCCGCGAGAGGTGCCGAGGTCGGAATTTGCGACGGCGTACCCTACGCGCAGATACTGACCGAGACGGCCGAAGTTGATAAGTCCCGCAAGTCCTCCGGTCCCTGTTCCCAGGAATCTTCCGTTCCAGTTTTCTTCGTCGGGAAGCCAGAATTCGGTGACGATATACGAACGCGAAGCCGGACGCTGAATGAGACGCAACCGGCAGAACGGCGGCATATTCTCGAGCACCTTGTTTGACGGAGCGGTAAAGGTTCCGCCCGGGAAACGCTCGAGGACCGCTATATACACCTTTGACGAAGCGAGCGCCTTCAGGCGTTCCATTGAAGTTTTACAATCCATCTTTCACTCTTTTTCTTCAAGAAGGGCGGCGGCGGAGATAAATTCGGTCTTTCTGCCGCCCTTTTCGTTTATCACGAAAAGTCTGCCTCCGCGGCGCTCGTCAAAGTTTTTCACCGAAAATCCGGCGCATCCGTCCAGCGTGCAGAGAATACCGGCGTACTCGCCCGCGAAGTTGTCCCTGTGAAGGTGCCCGGCGGCGATTATTTCGACGTCACCCCGCTCCAGCATCGCGCTGAAGACGCCCGAATTAAACATACTGCACTGCAGTTTCTGATCGGCAAAGCCCTCGAGGCGGCATTTTTCGGGATTGTCTATGACCCTCTGGAATTCATACGGAGGAACGTGCATAACAGCCATCGCCCTGACGACGCCTCCCGCCGCCTTTTCGAGCTTTTTCGATTCGCGTCTGTACCAGGCGATCTGGTCGAAGGTCAGCGTGTCCCATTTTCTCGTCCACGGCTCGTTCCCCTCGAGCAGGATATCCTCGACCGGGACTCCAGCCTTCGGTGAATTGAGTTTATACATCGTGTCGAATGCGAAAATCGCGTATGCGGGGAGATCGCTTTTTGACGACAGTACCGGGACGACGTAATTCGAAACCCCCGGAACGCCCGCCGGCGACGTCTTCGACAGACAGTGCGGGCAGGCTGCGTACATCTTCATCTGTTTTTTCGCGGGAACGTCGATATCGTAGTCGTGATTGCCGAAGACGTGCATCCACGGGATCTTTTTTTCCTCCATCGGACGGGAAAATATCTCGAGATAGCGGGAAAGCTCGGCTTCCGTCTTCAGATGTCTTCCGTCGGCGTTGTCTCCTCCGAAAACGACCAGATCGGGTCGCGTCTTTGAAATCATCGCCTCCAATCCGCGGAGCGCACGCGGATCGTAATTCACAGTTTCCTGCAGATCCGAGATCATCAGTATCCGGAAAGTCCCGTTTTTCCTGAATCTCAGTGTGATGTTTTTGTCCATAAGAAAAATATCCTCGCTTTGATATCTTGCATTGCTCTATTATTATACCACCGGCGACCCGCGTTGGCAAGCAAAAATCGGCAGTCGCGGCGAAAAAAGCGGAAAAGCCGACTGCTTTAACCGAATACAAAACTGTTGACAAACGCAGGAAAATGCGTTATAATATTACCGTTGATTTCGCAGGTATAGTCTAATGGCAAAACTCCAGCTTCCCAAGCTGGCTATGCGGGTTCGATTCCCGTTACCTGCTCCAACAAAACCCGGGACCGGCAAAAAGCCGGCCCCGGGTTTTGTTGGAGAAAGCTAACGCTTAATAATCGAGCCCGTGAATTTTCAGGCGCCTGCGGCTGAAAATTCGGGGCGCAACGCGACGCCCAAGGAAAAGCCACGCTTTGATGCGCTGCGCTGGGTTCCGATTCCCGTTATACAAACGTTCGAGCCCGTGAATTTTCAGACGCCTGCGGCTGCAAAAATCACTTTTCCCCTATCACGATAAGCTGGTCTTCCGCGGTCAGCGATATCTTTTCGTCGGGTCTGCGGTTCACCGTGCTGTGCTTCTCCGCGTCGAGGTCTCCCATCAGGATATAACCTTTTTTAAGCATTATCCTGCGTAGATCACGAACGGAGAACTCTCCCGTCAGCCGCATCTGCCCGGCGCTTTTAAGATACAGCTCGTTGCCTTTGTTCGAGAGTATCTCCCGGAAGACTTCTATCAGCTCCGGGCTTTCGGCAAGCTGGGCAAGGATCAGCGACGACATACTGGACGCGACCAGATAATCTATGTGATCGTTGCGTCCGGTCAGCTTCTGATTCTGCTCCTTCTGCATCTCAACGGTCACGTTAAAGTCGAGTCCCTTCCTCTTTCTGATATCCCTCAGGCTCAGAAGCAGGAACACCCCTTTCATATCGGCTTCGTCGGCGTCTGACGAATGATCGTTGAGTATAACGATATGTCTCGCGCTTTCAGCTATCTTCTCAAGTTCGTCGTCCGATCCGGCCGCATCGCCGCGGTAATTGATCGCAAGATTTCTGTCATCCGCCGCACGATCAAGTCCCAGCCGTTCGTCCTCACCGATCTCACCGCAGTAAAGATCCGCCTCGGAAACGGTCTCGGGAAGTTCCCGGATGACGAGCGGCAGCGTTTCGTTGTACCCTATTATGACCGTCCCGGTTTCGTTTTCGGTTCCCTCCGATTCATCCGTCTGCACGATATCCGGCATACTTACCTCCGGACCGAGGACGGCGCTGTCCGCACTATCGGCAAATACGAGAACCGAGTCGGAATCCTCGAGAACCGTCGCCGCGGGAGGATTGACGGTGATCCGGCCGTCGCGCCTTATACCCGTGGGAGTGGCGTTGTCAAGTCTGGCGGAAAGTTCTTCGAAGGTCATACCGCCGATGCCCGGGATATCCGCGAAATAGAACTCGCATCCCTCGAAATTGAACACCTCCCTGAACACCTCGGACAGACCGGTCTGTGTGCAGGAATGCGCGATAAGCTTTGCCAGTATTGTATTGGTGGCAAACGTGGTAATATTGTTGGCGTACGTGAGCGACCGCGGGAAGGTCTGTCCGTTCCCCGAAATGATGGCGTTTACGTTCACCCCCGCCGAGTCCTTTTCCTCCAGCAGCGCCGAAACGGCAAGGATCGCCTTTAAAGTCCTCATATCGTCCGTCGGGCTGACGATAACGGTTCTTGCGGTTTCTATCGAGCATTTTTCAAGCGACGCGGGATCGGTAATGTCGGCAGTGCGGCAGACGATCCGGAAATTCTTCGGCACGTCGAGATTTTCGCTTATCGCCTCTTCCATCTCCTGACGGTCGGTATCCTCCGCCAGGACGATGCACGCGGGTTTTCCGGCCGCGGCAAGTATCAGATGCTGAAGCAGCGCGTATTCTCCGGGATAAAAACCCAGTACGACGGTGTGATCCTTTTCGAGGACCAGCGAGTTGCCTCTTTTAAGACTGTCGATCTTTTCCTCGATCGCGCTGGTTATGATACCGATCAGCACGCTGGTGAACAGAACGCCGGCGACTGCCGTCAGCGACATAAGAATGACGTATCCGGGACTGCCGTCCTCAAAAGAAGGCATCCAGGCGTTGATGACCGTGGCGATGCTGTCCCAGAACACCGACGCCGTCTCCCCCTCCTCGTTGAATCCGAAAAGGATGATAAGCCCCGCGATAAGCACGGCAAACAGCACCGAGACTACGATCAGAATACGTATGAACCCGAGAGATCCGCGGCTCATGCGGTTGTCGAACCAGTATCCGATACGGTCTTTCAGCGAGAAAGACTTTCTTTCGTTCTTTTTCATTTTCCGCTCCTTTCACGATCAGCCGAACGTGCCTGCGTCATTTCTTCCCCTGCTGGCGGCACCAGGTGTTCATTACGAAATCGACCGGAAGGAATTTGACCAGCCGGACCTGATTCCTTACCGGGAAGCCGAGGATCGAGACCTTCTTTTTCTTTTTCAGATCGCGCATCGCCCTGTCGATGACCTGTTTGGATTCATACCATCTGTCGTAATACTTTATCGTGTCGTCGCGGACGGCGGTGTCCATGAATTCGGTCTTTATCCACCCCGGGCAGACGCACATCACGTGTATTCCTCTCCCCTTCAGCTCTCTTCCGAGACCGCGCGAAAAACTCAGAACGTACGCCTTCGACGCCGCGTAAACGTTGAGATAGGGCACCGGCTGCCAGGACGAGTTGGAGCCCATGTTGATTATGTCCGAACCCTCTTTCATATATGGCAGACAGATATGGCAGACCGCGGTCACCGCGACGTCGTTGAGCTCGATTATTCCGAGCTGCTCTTCGGTTCCCATATTTTCGAACTCGCCGAAAAGTCCGTACCCGGCGGCGTTGACGAGGACGCGGATATCCGGCTTCTCGCTCTCAAGAAGTCCGGAAAGCGTCGCGAAAGAAGCCCTGTCGGTCAGATCGAGCGGCACGGGACGGATCCTGTGCGTGCAGTTTTTTGCCAGTTCTTCGAGCCGCTCGCGGCGGCGTGCGACGACCCATATTTCGTCCAGTTCGAATTCACGGTCTATCGCGTAAACGAAATCCCTTCCCATTCCGGACGACGCTCCGGTGACGACGGCGATCTTCATTTTCATTCCACCTTTTTACGTATTATTTTACTCGTTATTGCATTCGCGATTATTTTATCACATCGGCGGCTTCAAATCAATAGAAAGTCGTGAAATGCTTGACTTTTTGGAGGCGAATGCTTATAATATACGTAACATCCTATCTTACGGAGGCATTGAATGACGGACGGCAAATCACGTTTCAGAAGCGACAATTTCGCGAACGGAAAATATCCGGAAGATCTTCTCGGATCGGTAAACGACGGGGTGCTCGCGCTGCTCGGATGCTGCGCGTGGTACGAATCGGAACTGCAGAGAGGAATTTCCCTCGGTCAGAAATGGATCTATTCCAACAGCTCGGAATACTGCCCGCAAAACGGATATTTCGACGATATGGTCAGGTCCGGAAGGTTCGGAACGAACTGCGCCATGCCCGCCGGATGGGCTATGGTTGATACGGGAGCCGTCGTACCCGGTATGCGCTTCTGGGGAGGGAAAAACTGCGAGATCGCCCGCTTCGAAAAAGTGGGCCCCTATCTCGAAAACGCCTGCGAAATAACGCATTACGAATCGGGACCCGCTTTTTCCGAACTGTACGGATACGGGAAGATCCTCCCGGGAGATATATGTCTGTGCAAACTCCACACATTCATTTTTCTCGGCGGGAACAGATTCTTTGCCGCGGGACACGACGGAAAATGGCACGCCGATCCCGCCGCCGTGACCGACGATCCGCGGAAGGCGGTTTTCGATTCCTGGGTCTCGGATTTTGAACACTGCCCGAATTACGGATGCAGAGTTTATCACGTGCTGAGATTCCGCGATTCCTTCATTCCCGAATACTACCGCCGGGGCGACGGAAAACTCGTTTTCAATCCCGAATACCCGCTGACAAATCAGAAAAGCGCGGCCGAGCTGCTTTCCTCGTCTGAAGATCCGCTGCCTCTTGCCGGATACAGAGTAGTGATTTCGGAAAATCCGACGCTGAGCGAGCGACGTGCGGCCGCGGAGATTGTTTCGGCGGCAAGACTCGTCACCGGAAAGAAACTGCCTCTCGTCAGCGACGCAAGCGAACCTTCACCCTGCGAGATCGTCGTCGGAAAGACTTCGCGCGAAGCCGCGGACGGAGTCGTTTTCGCACGCTCGAAGGGAACTCCCTGGAGCTTTAAGATAATCTCGCACGGAAACAGGATTTATCTTTCGGGACTCGGCGAAGAACCCGAGCCCGAGCCCTACAACAGCGCCTACAAGACGCTCAACGACGGCGGTCAGGGCACCTGCTACGCCGCCTACACCTTCATCGATAAGATCCTCGGATACAGCAAAGTTTACGCGGATTTCGACGTTTTCCCCGACGAACCCGGCCTTGAGATACCCGACAATATCCGTTATATTTCCACGACGTCCGCCTTCGCGTCCTTCCTGCCGGAGGAGCGCGAAGGATCCCGGCTCTGGGCGATCCCGAGCTGCGCCTCCCCCGACGTCAACCAGATGTCCTTCATCATCCGCACGAAGGAAGGGAAACTCATCGTCGTCGACGGCGGCAGACCCGGCAACGGCCGGCATCTCGTCGAGTGCATAGAGGCGGCCGCGGGACGAAAAAATCCGACGGTCGATCTCTGGCTCTTTACTCACCTGCACGTAGACCATTACGGCGCGCCTCTTGAGATCGCAGCCGATTCCGGACTCCGGGAGAGAATAAAGGTAAAACTCTTCTGTCACCACCTGCTCGGAGAGAAATTCTATACCGAGCTCTCACGTGAAAAAAGCCCGGGCCTTGCGAAGCCCCGCTCCGCCCTTCTCGAATTCGGAGAGGCGTTCGGCGGCCGGACGCAGTCTGTGAAAGCCGGAGACGTTTTCGACGTCGACGAGTGCCGCGTGACGGTGCTGCGCGTCCCCGGGACCGAAAATCCGGAACTGATGAATATGAACGACTCGAGCGTCGTCTACCGGCTCGACTGCGGCGGCAGTCCCGCGGTCCTCTTCCTCGGCGACAGCGAATGGGTCGCGAACGGCGATCTCGAGAAACTCGATCCGGCGCAGCTTCACGCCGAGATCGTCCAGGTCGGACACCACGGCTGCGGAAATGTGTCGAAGGAAATATACCGCAGGATCGGGGCGAAGATCGGCATATTCCAGCTGAGCAATCATTTCTGGTACAGCGACAAGGGAGACGGGTTCGGCACTCACAACACCGGCGTCAGCCGCACGATTGCCTTTCTGCGCACGCTCGGCATGCCAGCCGGCGCGCTGCTCAACGATCTTGACGGCATCGTCTCTCTCCCGCTTCCGTACGAAGTCTGAAACAGTTTTTTGAAATGAAAAACGGGGCTGTTTTGTTCCACCGAGCTGATCGGGGAAATAAAACAGCTCTTTTTTTCCTATAAGTGAACCGACGGCGGCACCGGATGACCGCCGCGGCCTAAGCCTTCCCCTTTTCGAACTGCAAGGACAGCGGCACCGCGCAAGGGGTGAGGGGAAGGTGGACGCGAAGCGGCCGGATGAGGTGTCACTGAGAAACTTGTTAATGGTTACAAGAATAGAACGCTCCCGTATCGAAATCGTCAACGTCCGTAGTCCGTAGGAGGCTGTTAAAAAACTCGCTTCGCGGTTTTTTAACAGCCTCCTACGGGATAAAGCAAGCG